>JBGSIP010000686.1:0-2610 GCA_041742495.1 Planctomycetaceae bacterium | reverse complement strand
AGGGCTCAGGCGTGAGACCAACGGCGGCAAATTGCGGGGGGAGGTCTGCGCGATGTTCACGGAAATACCGATTGACGCCATCGCAATACGCGTGAAGCAGTTCCTGCACGTCAGCGGGAAGAGCGGAAGCCATTCGTTGCGCCGCCCGCGCGAAGCCAAACGTGCGAAACTTGCGATCATGGTCGACAGCGGTGTCATTGCGTTGGAGCTGGGATGTTTCGCCGATGAGTTCGGCCAATCGCCCCTGCACGATGCGCAACGAGTAGTGCATCTGGAAACCGCGATCCTGCGCAGTGGCAAAGCCGAGTCCGTGCATGGCCGCGGTGTCTGTATCGGCAAAGATGTGCGGAATTCCCCACGGATCCCGCAAGATCTCCACCTCCGACTGGGCGTCGGCCACAGCGGGGATCGAGAGGCAGGCCAGCCATTGGCAGGCCACCAGCAAGCGCACGACCATGAGCAGGTCTCCGGTCGGCGTGGGCCACAGTACCACCGACAATTGCGTCCGGAACGCCGCGCCGCCGGCGTGGGACCACAGGGCCAATTGTGCCCCGTGGCGAGCCTGATTGTCTATGACGTGACCGGTCGCGTTCGCTGCGCGACGGACGGCGGCAGCCCAGGATCATCAGGCGAGAATGTCGGTGGCCACCCGGCCGTAGACGTCAGTCAGGCGAAAATCGCGACCGGCGTGGCGATAGGTGAGGCGTTCGTGGTCGATGCCCATCAGGTGCAGAATTGTGGCATGCAGATCATGCATGTGGACGGGATTCTCCACGGGGAAATAGCCGTAGTCGTCCGTGGCCCCGTAGGTGAAGCCACCCTTCACGCCGCCGCCAGCCAGCCACATGGTGAAGCCCTGAGGATGATGGTTGCGCCCGTTGTTGTTTTCCACGGTGGGACGACGGCCAAACTCGGCCCCCCACACGATGAGGGTGTCCTCCAGCAGTCCACGCTGTTCCAGATCGGTCAGCAAGGCTGCGATCGGCTGATCGACCTTGGCGGCTTCTGAGATGGTGCCGTTGTGGACCTCCTTGTGATGATCCCACGTGTAGTTCGTGGAAACCTGAATGTAGCGTACCCCTTGCTCCGCAAACTTACGGGCGAGCAGGCATTGGCGGCCGAAGTTGTCGGTGGGCTCCTGATCGATGCCGTACATCTGCAGTGTCTGGGCTGACTCTTCTGAGAGATTCATGATCAGCGGGATCGAGGACTGCATGCGATAGGCCATTTCGTAGCTGGCAATCAACCCGTCAACTTGTGCTTCACCAGCCAGCGACTGCCGATGCTGGTCATTCAGCGACTGGATGAGATCGAGCTGACGCCGTTGCATGGCCGGGGCGAGGGCGGGATGCTGCAGATTGGAAACCCGGGCCTGTTTGATCGGTATTTCGGCGGAGCCGATGGCGGTCCCTTGATGCGCGGCCGGCAGGAAGGCCGTGCCATAGTTCTGGTGTCCGCCGTGCCCGCGTGGCGGCGAAATGGTGATGAAGGCCGGCAGATTCTGATTCTCGCACCCCAGGCCATAGCTGACCCAGGCTCCGATGCTGGGGCGGACCAGATTGTTATGACCGGTGTGAAGCTTGAGCAGTGCCTCGCCGTGGGCGGCCCCTTCGGTGTGCAGCGATCTGACGACACACAACTTGTCGGCGTGACGAGCCAGTTGCGGAAACACTTCACTGATCACGACGCCGCCTTCACCGTGCGGCCGGAACTTGAACTTTGATCCCATCAGATTCCCAACGCTTGCGTCGGGTTTTCCGATGAAGGAACCCGGGAGCGGTTTGCCTTCGTCGGCTGTCAATCGTGGTTTGGGGTCGAACAAATCGACATGGCTGGGCCCGCCCCACATGAACAAAAAAATGACTCGCTTGGCCCGCGGCGCAAAGTGAGGCCGCAAACTGGCAGCAGATTCCGCTGACAGGGATGGCCGCACATCTGTGCCCTGTGCGCGGTTGGCCAGCAGGCCAGCCAGGGCCAAGTGGCCAAAACCACAGGCGCTGGTGCGCAACAGGTCGCGTCGGGTGGGAGCACAGGAAAACTGATGACAGGCCATAATGTTATTCCAGAATCTGAAATTGGCTGGACGCAAACAGTGAATGACACGCCAGAGTCCACGCGCGCAACTCGGCATCCTCAAAACCTTCGGCCGCAAAGTCGGCCTGCACTTCAAACACAAAATTCAGAATCGCCTGTGTTTGTTCTTCCGTCGGCAGACGGCCGATCACCAGTTCAAACAGCCGCTCTGATTTTGCCGCTGCGTCGCCGCTGCCACATTCTCTCTGCAACCGCTGGGAGAGCGCCTGAGAAGTGGAGTTCATGAACGGGTCGTTCAGCACAAACAGCCCCTGAGTGGCCACCATCGTCTTGGGACGCTGTCCGGTGGTCTGCTGCGGATCGGCAAAGTCAAACACTTGCAGGATTTCGGGCAGGTCGTTGCGAATGACGGGGAGGTAGACGCTGCGAGACAGGGAGTCCGTTCGCCGACGATTCTTGTTGGCACCGACACCCGTCGCCTGGTCGCCGAGGTAATCGACCGAAGAGTCGACCCGCGAAAGATCAAGCTGACCAGCCGCTTGCAGCATGGCATCGCGAAACGTTTCCGGATCGAGC
>JBGSIP010000685.1:0-2151 GCA_041742495.1 Planctomycetaceae bacterium | reverse complement strand
TACACACGAGAAAGCAGGCTTCGCCCTCGCCGGCGGTCTTGCCGACAAAGCGTTGAAACACCGGGTGTTCAACCAATTTGTCTCGCTCGAGGCCGCGCATCGTGCCAGTTAGCGCCAGCGTCCGATTCGCAGCCATCGCGCTGAGTTTCGCCTCGATCTGTTGCACGACGGCGACCGCGCGGGCAAACACGACAACGGGTTGACCCCCGGCGACGTGTTTCGCAGCCAGTTCCACCATCGTGGGCACCAGCTCGCTCTGTTCGTCGTCGATCTCATGCAATGTCAGGTGCTTCCGGGCCATCACCCGTTGCTGTACTTCTGCCCGCGAGAAATCGCCTGGGGACAACCGGAATGTCGAGCCTTCGGACTGCCCCGGCTGATCGCCGCGCGCCGTCGCGGAAAGCGCGATGAACCGAATCGGATGCCGGTCGGGAGTTCGGCCATGGTGCTGTTCTTGCACCACGGTCGCCAGCAGATCCTGAAATGCGGGTTCGAGGTGGGCTTCGTCATGGACAATCAAAGCGTCTTGTCCCAGAAACCCGGCTTGAACCGGCCGCGATTTGAATCCGCAGCGGTAGCCGCTGAACAACAGGCGGCTGCCGATCATGTCGACCGTACCGCAAATCACCGCGGGTCGCGCCGGGTCCGCTGACCATTCGCGATTGTCGGCAAACTGTCCCCGCAACGTGCTGATCGCCAGCGGCGACTGACTCGCTGCAACGGGCAGCGCGCACAGGTCGCGCAGCCGTTGCGCCAACGACGCCAGTTCATCGCCGGCCAGACGCTCGCGCAGTTTGGTCACCTCCCCTGTCGTCTGATCCACCACCGTCCGCCGATTGACCACATAGACCAGTCTCCGCGGGACCGTGGTTGGCGTGTGGGCCAAGGCCAGCAGCCAGATTGGTACCACGGACGTTTTGCCAAGTCCCGTGGGAATGTCACATTCCGTCGGCCAGGTCGCGGGGTCGGCGCAGAGGCGGCGATAGAGTTCCGCTTGCCACGGAAACGGATCGTTTCCCGTGAGGGCTTTGAACAGACCTGCGAAATCAAGACTGTCAATCATGCTGTTCGATCTCCTCCTGCATTGGCACCGCGGGCTTCAACTTCTTCTGCTTTCTCAAATTCATCGCCGTCCACAGAATCTGCTCTTCGGTGTACTCGCCGAGAGTCCGGCGGACTTCTCGCAGAAATTCCTGGCGCAACTGCGGACTGCACACCATGCGGTCGACGGTGACTCCGTATTCGCGCTGGAACATATTCCAGACATCTCTCAGGTCGTCGGAGTTCATGAAGATTTCCTGCGCGTTCGGAGACGGGTGGCTTTCTTTCGGGTGGTCGAGGCAGCCCGTGGGCGAGCATCCAGTATTGCGGCCGAGACGGCCTCTTCGTCCTGTTCGGTGGCCACGTCGGACGTGCTGGCGTACTGCGCCGCGGCAGCCTCTAGTGCGGCCCTGACCCCTTCCCGCACTTCCTCCGGTTCCAGTACCACGGCCTTGCGGCCGAAGCTCAGCACCCAACTGATCAGTTCGGCAAATGTCGACAACTGGAACTCGGCGATGGTCCTGCCGTGGTCATCGACGGTGAGCACCTGGCTGGGGTGCCAGCGGTGTTCGGCCACGTATTGACGCACCTCCGGAGCGAAGCGAATGACCACGCGCTGCGGCGGCTGCTCACTGCGAATGATGCCGAAGCTGTGCGTCAAGTAGGTCGCCAGGTCGAAGTCTGCCGGACGCACGAAGCGGAGCGTTTCGAACTTCACGTGCGAAATGCGGTCGAGCTTGAAGGTCCGGCGGCGTTCGCGACTGTCGGGGGGGCCGTGCTGTTCGCTGTCTGCCACCAGATACAGCGAGCCACGATGCCAGATAATGGCCAACGGGTGAATGGGATAGGACAGTGGCTCCGAGGAACGTGCCGACTGATAGGTGATGTGTGTGAAGCGGCGCTCTTCAACCGCCACCTGGATGTCATCCACAATCTGTCGGTGAGCGGAATAGTTGCTGGTGCGAAAAGTCGTCCGCAGATTGGTGTCATCGAGTAATTGCAGGTAGTCGCGCAGCGGCTGCGACAAGCCAGCGCGAATCCGCCGAAAGGCCGACTGGGCTGCCTCCCACAACACCGTGCCCGCCAGGGGATCCAAGAGCCCCTGTGCCA
>JBGSIP010000684.1:0-1965 GCA_041742495.1 Planctomycetaceae bacterium | reverse complement strand
GGCTGGGGCTGCTGCGGGCCCGCGGTCATGACGTGCTGATTCTGCACACGCTGCATCAGCGCGAACTCGATTTCAAATTCAGCGGTACGACGCGATTCATCGGGCTGGAAGAAACTGGCGAACTGATTTGCGATCCCAAGGGGCTGCGGGAAGGTTACCTCGCGGCCCTGCAGTCGTTTCTCGATTCCGTCCGACGGATCTGCCTGCAGCAGCGAGCCGATTACCGCTTGGTGGTCACCAACGAACGGGTTGACGCGGTGCTGGCAGACATTTTGTCGCGACGGGCGGAAGCGCATCTGCGCGGGCAGACACATTGAAGCAGACTTCCATTTCCCGCGTGGCGGATGGCCTGGTGACGGGCGAACACGGCAGCGGCTGACGTGACACTCTTTCGATTCATTCGCGGCGACACAGCGGAGCACTTCAGATCATGGGTTGGTTGGCGCAGTTCTTCGTGCATCCGGCATTTCTGCTGGGTGGCGGTGCGCTGATTGCCGGGCCGATTGTGATTCACCTCATCAACCGCCTGCGTTTCCAGCCGGTCCACTTTGCGGCGATGGAGTTTCTGCTGCAGAGTCAAAAGCGCAACCGCAGCCGGATTCTGCTGGAACAATTGCTGCTGTTATTGCTGCGCACGCTGGCGATTGCCGCGATTGTGGCGTTGATTTCGCGATTGGTCCTCGATCCCTCTCAACTGGCGTTGTTGCGCGGGGCGCAGGCACATCACATTGTCGTCCTGGACGACAGCGGTTCGATGCGCATGCAGGATGGTGCCACGACGGCCTTTGCTCGCGCCATCGAGGTCGTCAACGGCATGCTGACTGAGGCCGCGCGTCGACCGGGGACGCAGCGGATGTCGCTGCTGTTGGCCAGTGATCCCGACACCGTCTTTGCCGGCCTGCGGCAGCGCGATGTCGATGAGGCATTGAGACTGGAAATGTCAGAGCGTCTGGAAACCCTGCGGTCGCAGTGTACCAACGGGCGGGTCGACTGGCCGGGCGTGCTCAGATCGGTGCAGCAACTGGCGGCGGAAGATCCGAGTCGCTCGCTGCAGTTGCATGTGATTTCCGATTTCCGTCAGGCGGACTGGGAGGGGCAAACGGTCCTCGCGGGACTGCTCGACGAACTGGACGGGGATGGCTTTGAAATCCATCTGTCACGCGCCACGGCCGCGGCCCCCAGTCAGTTGGCGATCACAGGGTTGAACGGTCCTGTGGAAGCGGCGGTCACGGGTGTCCCGCTACGACTGGCGGCCGCCATTACCAATACCGGCAGCAGTCCCAGCGTACCGGTGACGCTCGAAATGTCGATCGACGGGCAGTCGATTCCACGCACCGTGTTCGCTCCAGCGATTGAACCGCAATCCACAGTTGAGATTCCGGTCGATGTGCAATTCAGCAGCCCGGGTCTGCACCGTGTGTCGTTGAGCCTGCCCGCGGATGCGCTGCCGCAGGATGACCGTCGCGCGCTGGCCATCGAGGTGGCTGGAACGAATGCGGTGCTAATCGTCGATGGCGCACCGGGGGCCCCGGAAGGGCAGTACGTGGCTGATGCGATTGCGGCCGCGCCGGAGATCACCGGTTTTTCGGCCGTGCTGGAATCACCGGATGTTTTTTCCCGGCGGAACCTGAACGAGTTCGCGCTGATCTACCTGTTGAACGTGCCGGCGTTGAGTGACGATGCCGTCTCGGCATTGCGTCGGTATGCCGAAGCGGGCGGCGGCGTGGTCTGGTTTCTGGGAGATGCAGTGGCTCCCACGTTCTACAACGAGATGCTCTATCGACAGGCGAGCGGGCTCTTCCCGGTCCCCATCAGCTCGGCGTGGTACACGCTGCCCCGCCTGACGGCCGGTGAACAGCAGCCGGACCTCGTGCTCGATCCGCATCCGCTGCTCAAGGTTCTGACCGCGGAAAATGGCCTGCTGTCTTACTACGTGAGCGTTTTCCGCCGCTTTGATCTGCTCGA
>JBGSIP010000683.1:0-10847 GCA_041742495.1 Planctomycetaceae bacterium | reverse complement strand
GTCGACCGACACAACCGGCGGCTCCGTCGCGTAATGACTCGGGGTTTGCTCACGGGCTGCCAGTGAAGGTGGGAAAAGGGACTGCTTTGTGACAGATCTGCCGGTGTTGAACTCCCGCGCCGCTGCAGAGACCCTGCCAGCGATCTTGGGCCAGACGGTCGAGCAGTTGGCCGAGTGGTGTCGTGCGGCCGGATATCCTGCCTATCGCGCGCGGCAGATTGAGCGCTGGATCTTCGGCGGCCGGGCCCACGGGTTTGCCGATATGACCGACTTGCCGGCGGGTCTGCGGACCAAACTGGCGGATTCGTTTTCATTCTGGGCGGGGGAGGTGATCCGCCGTCAGGTGGCCCGCGATCGAACTTGCAAGTTGCTGGTGCGATTGAACGACGGCGAGACACTCGAATGCGTGCTGATGCACGAAACCGATCGCCGGACGGTCTGCATCAGTACGCAAGTGGGCTGCGGCATGGGCTGCGTGTTCTGTGCCAGCGGTATGAACGGACTGGTGCGCAATCTCACTCAGCCGGAGATTCTGCAGCAGGTGCTGCTGATGGATCGGGAACTCCCGCCCGAAGAGCACATCACCAATATTGTGGTCATGGGGCTGGGCGAGCCGCTGGCCAACCTGGGGAACCTGCTGCCCGTGCTCGATCGACTGGGCGACAAGCAGACTCTCAACCTGGGGGCGCGGCGGATCACGATTTCGACGGTCGGTCTGCCGGCGAAAATTCGCGAAGTGGCCCATGTGCCGCGCAACTATCATCTGGCGATCAGCCTGCACGCGCCGAATGACGAGCTGCGCAACCAGATTGTGCCCACAAATCGCAAGACGGGGCTGACCGACATTCTCGCGGCGGCCGATGAGTATTTTGCGGTGACCGGCCGGCGTGTCACTTATGAATACATCTTACTCGACGGCGTCAACGATCAACTGGTTCACGCGCGGGAACTGGCGACGTTGCTGCGGGAGCGCTGCGCACACGTCAATTTGATTCCCATGAACCCCGTGCAGCCACTGCCTTACCGCGAAACGCCGCGACAGCGCGCCGATATTTTTGCCGCCGAACTGACGCGGCTGGGCATCAATGCCACCATTCGAAAACGCAAGGGGGAAGACATTGATGCCGCCTGCGGCCAGCTACGGCTGGCGGAGGCCCGTCCCACGGTCACCTGACCTGCGGCGCACGGAGGGCGTGTGATGAGTGGTTCAGGTTTCTACCCGTCGGCCTCATTGGTTCAGGGTCGGCCTGGGGACTGCGGCGACTTCAGGCGATGTCTCTTGTGTGCTGCGTCCTCCGTCACGACCTGACCACACCATGATCACGCTCGTTGTCCTGCTGTTCATTCTGCTGGATCCGTTCGGCAATCTGGCCCCGGTGTGTGCATTGTTGCGGCCGTTTTCCCCAGCGCGCCGGCGGCAGATCATCCTGAGGGAGAGTTTGCTGGCGCTGGGAGTGCTGATCGCGGCGGCGTTTGCGGGCGGCGCGTTCATTCGCCTGCTTGATCTGGGGCCGCAGGCGTTGGGAATTGCGGCAGGGATTGTGACGTTCATCATTGCGATTGGGATGGTGTTTCCCCAGATTCGCATTCTGGAACCGGAGTCGGGCGACGAGCCATTTGTGGTGCCGATCGCCATTCCGTTTCTCGCCGGTCCCAGCACGATCTCCATGACAATCTTAATGTCCGAGCGTCATTTGCTGTGGGAGGTGCTGGCAGCCGTTCTGATCGCCTGGAGTCTCGCCGCGGCCATTCTGGCGGCAGCCACCGCCTTGTATCCGCTGCTGGGCCGCAGCGGTGCGCGGGCCGTGGAGCGGCTGATGGGAATGCTGCTGGTGGTCATTTCCGTCGACATGGTCCTGGATGCCTTGGCACTGGCGAAACATTGACGCGACCGGGGGCCGTTCGGGGCGATGTCGGTGTCGGTTGCGCGGCCGGAGAAAAATCTGCAGAATTCCGGTCAGCACGTGTCAGGTGCGGGGAATTTCTGAGTTAAATGTCTCAGGAGCCCTGCATGACCGAATTTCCTGACACACGAGCCAGCCTGTTGGTGCGGGTTCAATCACCGGACGACCACCGCGCGTGGGAGACGTTCGTCGCCACTTACCGCCCAGTGATCTATCGCATGGCTCGACGTCGCGGTCTGCAGGACTCCGACGCTCAGGACGCCACGCAGGACATCCTGCTCCGCGTGGCCAAAGCCATTGATCGCTACGAGCCACAGGCCGGCGTCCGGTTTCGCAACTGGCTCAGCCGCGTGGCGCGAAACGCGATTCTGTCGTCTCTCACGCGGTCCCCACCGGATGCCGGCCAAGGGGGCACGGATGCTGTCGACTGGCTGGACGATCAGCCACAGGCCGCTGCGACGGCAATCGCGGAACTGGATTGGGAAGTGCTTCGCGAACGATTTCTCAGGGCGGCAGCCGTTGTTCGCAATGACGTGAATGGTGAAACGTGGGCGGCCTTTGAGCTCACGGTGATTCAGGAGGTCTCCTGTGAGGAGGCCGCGCGGACCCTGGGCAAGTCGCTGGGGACCGTCTATGCAGCGCGCAGCCGGGTCTTGAAGCGACTGCGCGATCACATCGGAACCATGGCAGGGGATCTCGAATGAACCAGCCGACAAATCCTGCCGATGCAGGGACCTGCGACACCCTGCGGATCACGGCTTTCTTGCAGGCGCATGACTATCAACTGGCCGATCCGGAACTGTTCGCTCATCTGGATCGTTGCGAAGCCTGTCGTCGTGAACTGGACACGCAGGCGTCCGATGATGAATGGCGGTCCCGCGTCGCGGAGTTGCTGCGTCCGGCGGAGTTCGACTCGGCCGGGTCGCCTGCGTTTTCGGCGGCGACGATTGTCGATTCCCGCCACCATTCGGCAGTCGCCGCACAGGAAGTGCTGGACTCGCTGGCACCGACCGATCATCCCCACCATTTGGGCCGTATCGGGACGTACGAGGTGACGGGGGTGATTGGCGTGGGGGGCATGGGGGTGGTCCTGAAGGCGATCGATCCCGCGCTCGACCGTGTGGTGGCCGTGAAGGTCATGTCACCCCAACTGGCGAATCAGGAACTCGCCCGCAAGAGATTCGCACGCGAAGCCAAGGCCGCGGCCGCGGTCCTGCATCCCAACGTGATTCCCATTCACAGCGTGGCCCATTGCGATCTGGGTCCCTACCTGGTGATGGCGTATATCCGGGGGAGTTCGTTGCAGAAACGGCTGGACCAGGAAGGGGCGCTGGCGCTGGTCGAGGTGTTGCGGATTGGGGCGCAAATTGCCGCTGGGCTGGCCGCAGCCCACGAGCAGGGGCTCGTCCATCGCGATATCAAGCCCGAAAACATTCTGCTGGAGGATGGTGTCGAACGGGTGACGATCACCGACTTCGGCCTCGCCCGCGCCGTCGATGATCATACGGTGACGCAAAATGGTGTCATTGCGGGAACTCCGCGTTACATGTCACCCGAACAGGCGCGTGGCGAACACGTCGATCAGCAGAGCGACCTGTTTAGTCTGGGAAGCGTGCTCTATGCCCTGTGTACGGGGCAGCCCCCATTCGGGGCGGACAGTTCCCTGGGTGTGATGCGGCGGATCATTGACGACACACCCCGTCCCATTCGCGAGCTCAATCCCGAAGTGCCAGAGTGGCTGGTCGCCATCATTGGGCGCTTGATGGCAAAGGACAAGTCCGCACGGTTCGCTTCAGCTTCTGAGGTTCACACGCTACTCGAAACCTGTCTGGGGCATGTGCAACAGCCTGCGGCGATCCCCGCTCCCACGCTTGGCTGGACCGCGGTCACAGACCGGCCCGCCCCCACCGTCTCCAAGTCTGTTTTCAACTCACGAATCGGAGTCCTGATGACGCTCACAGCCTGTTTGTCGTTACTGGCGGCCCTCGTCTTTCTTCCCAGCGATCGCCCCAGTCTGACGATCTACGGTCCCTCGTCGGAAGCAAATCCGCTCAGCGAACCGGCCGCCGCCCAGCCCGGGCCGTCACTGCAGGTTGTCAAATACGAATACACCGGCTCAGACGAGAACGGCAAGACGCTGACTCGCCGCTGGCACATGCAAGGGGAGTCCGTCGGGGAACTGAAGGTCTCCGTACTGCACATTCAGGGGGGCAAGTCGCGGACGGTCTGCCAGAGCGTTTATGAGGGGGGTAGCCACGGCGAGCAGGCCATTCAAGTGGAACTGCAGACCAGCAAGATCGGTCAGCCGATGCCCGATCCGGGAATCGTCATTACGCCTGCGTTGGTGGTCTCAGTGAATGGCCTGCAAGGGAGATCCGGAGTCAGCGACCAGATCTCAATTCCCGGCGAGTTTTCCACTCATGCCAGCACAGAGTCTGGATCTCTCGCGCCAGGTCACGTGCTGACACACTCAGCGTATGTGCCCGGCGATGAGTCGTCCTATCAGCCCACGGTGGATTCGATGCTTGCGGCCTCCGGCCAAGGGTTGTCATTCCTGGTGGTGGTAGTCGACTGGCGGTCGGTTCAGGAAGTGACTTCGCAGCCAAATCAAAATGCAGCAGCCAACGACCACACGCTCATTGCGGGGGACTGGCAAGTCGTCTATTCCGAAGACAGCGGCCGCATCGCCCCGCAGGAATTGCTGAAGGATCTGCACATGGTCATCACGTCTGACACCATGACGATGGAGCTGGGTGGCCACCAGAGCATTTTCACCTTCGAGTTGGACCCGCGTACGACGCCCAAGTCAATCGACATGACCGAGAATGGCCGTCGGAAACAAGGCATCTACGATCTGCAAGGCGACACTCTGCGAATCTGCTTTGATGAGCAGTCGGACAATCGTCCCACGGCCTTTGATTCCCAAACGGATTCTGCGAATGACGTTGTGATCATGCTCAAGCGGATCAAAACTGCAGACCTTCCGTCGGATCAAGCTGCTGAGCCCAAACAGCCAGCGGTGAAAGCCGGCGACGATTTCCAGTGCATTCAAGGAACCTGGCAATCGCTTGATATCGAGCTGGAGGGACAGCAGGCTCCCGCCAAACTTGTTCAGAGTACGCAGGTCATCTTCAGCGATTCGAGTTATCAAGTCGTCGTGTCCGGGAAAACGACCGAGAGTTGTTCCTACGTTTTGAATCCGCAAACTTCGCCCAAGGCAATTGATGCGGTGTCGGAAGGACATCGCCAATTGGGAATTTATCGGTTGGACGGAGACTTGCTTCAGCTCTGGTTTGCCAAGGAATCGGCCCCGGTCCGACCCACCGGATATGTGAATCAGTTGGAAGAATCGAGGGGCTACTCAATGACTCTGAAACGGGTGATTCCTGAGAGGCAACCGATTGTTGAAACCTATTCGGCTGACGATATCAAGGTCCAGGAGACCGTTGTGAACGCGAGCGGCCAACTCGAAATTACGTATGTCACCTTGGTTGAATCGGCATACTTCTGTCCTGGTGCCATCGGCGAGAACACGCAACATGGGCTGGAACTGTCGTTTGTCCGGTTGCCGGTTGGCCGGAAGCTGTCGGTGACATATCCCGCTCAGCAAACCGGGCAATGGGCCAACAAGATTGTGGTTGACCCGCGCGGACAACCGGTCTTGCTGCGATCGCAGGGCGAAACGCGTCCCATCTGGATGCCAGCGCCCCAGGATCCAAAGGGAGACACGCAGAAGGGCGAGTAGGGGATGCGATCAAAGCTTTGGGACGCCGCGTTTCCTGATCACTCCCCCGCCACATAGCGGGCGATTTCAGCGAGGAACGCGTCGCCGTACTGGTTCAGCTTCTGCTGGCCAATTCCATACACGTTGCTGAACGCTTCACGGGTGGCGGGACGGTCGGCGGAGAGGTGTTGCCTCAACGTGCACCAGAGTCCATGAGCGATTGACAGGATGGGGGTGAACCGCGGAGCATTGTATTGGAGCGTCTTGAAGTCAACGCTGTCATGCGGTGTGGAGGCCCAATGGATCTGACCAGAACTGCCATGCGACTCACGGCGTCTGGAGCCTTTATCGGTTTGGGTGTCATGGGGAGTTGTTGCGTGACACCGACGATGGTCGCTGCGGGTGGAGCGCTATCCGGAATTGGCGTAAACGGACTGTACGATGCGATTAAGGATTGGCTCAGCAAGTCGTCTCCGGGCGAGGAAGAACTCGCCGCGAACGACCATCTTCGCACACTCGTAGGAGATGCCCTCAAAACCGCGCTCCATCAGGCGGCCTCGCTGCTCGATCTAGCAGAGGTAGACCTCCAGGCCCTGCGTGCGCTCGCCGGAGAGTTTCCAAAAGCGTGGGAGACTCTGCTCGCTGACGTTCGCTGGCAACAGAGCCTGATGGACCTTCACGAGCCGGCATTGCCCCAGTTGCTTGTGGCGGCGTTTCAACATGAAAATAACGGCAATTTCAAGGATATCACGCTACTTGAGAAAACGACTTGGGTCAGCTTGCTGAAGATGTGGATGCGCAATGCGCGGGTGACTTTGTCCGACCTGGGATTGGAGAGGACGTCGCACTACCTTCATCACAGAACAGGGCTTTTCATCATACAGTTGCTCAAGGAGGATTTTGCCAAGGCTGGGAAAGGAAGGGCGTATGCCGCGTTGCAACTGCTTTGCCACGGAACTGTGCTGGCAGGACTCGCGACGCTCGCGGAACGCGATCCTCAGGTCAAGGTCATGCTAGACAACCTTAAGCTGACTCAGCGCGACTGGCTGATCAAGCTGCATGACTCACTGAACGATCAGGACCGACGTCGGACGGAGAAAACGTGGCGATTTGTGTTGCGTTTGGACTCCAAGCTGTCGGCCAAACTGGACACGCTCGATGCGGACGTGAAGGTGATTCGCGGAGATACACAGTGCATCAAGGACGATTTCAAGGAGTTGTTAGGGGCATTTCGCGGGTGTCTGGAGAGGAACGAGATTGGGGCTCGTCCTGAACTCCGCTCACTTTTGATCGAGAATCAGCGCCTCAAGTCGGAACTTGAAGAGTCGCTAAGAATTGTGCAGGCCAATGCTGCGGCTGGCGACCAGCAAGCCCGCCAAACTGTCGCCGATCCGACACTCGAGAACGTGCTGGCTAGCCTGATCGCGGACCGAGACCATGCGGCACGAGATCCTGGTCAAGATGTGACAGAAAAGGACCTTAGAATCGCGGAGATTGCCTACCTGAAAGGCAACTTTCGAGAAGTTGAATACCGCCTCGAGTTGGTTCTCAATCGCCAGCCGTCTCACATTGGCGCGATAAACCAAATGGGACTTTTCCACAAGTTGCAAGGCAGGCTGGATGCCGCCGAAGGCTGCTATCGGAGAGTCGTTGAGCTATCCACTGAAGACTCTGCTCGGGCTGTTGCCTACGGCAATCTTGGTAACGTTGCAAAAATGCGAGGAGACCTTGTGCAGGCTGAGGCAATGTATCTCGGTGCTCTCCACATCAATCAGGCCCTCGGTCGAAAGGTGGGCATAGCAATTCAGCTTGGGAATCTGGGGGATATTTTGCGGAGACGTGGGCAGTTCACCCTCGCCAAGGACTCGTTTCTGAAAGCGCTCTCCATTGAGGAGTCGCTTGGGCGAAAGGAAGGCATAGCCGAGCAGTTGGGCAACCTCGGCACTATTTTGTTTGCACAAAAGAAGTTCGATCAGGCCGAGGCGATGTACCGCAAAGCAATCGCTATGGAGGAATGCCTGGGGCGGAAGGGAGGGATGGCCGCCCAATACAGCAATCTGGGAGTTCTTTTGAAAGCACGAGGAGAATTGGAACCAGCGGACGCCATGTATCGAAAAGCGTTCGCGATCCATGAAGAGCTCGCAGATGCACACGGAATGGCGTCCGACAGTGTCAATTTGGGATCATTGTGCAAGCTCCGAGGAGATGAGACTGGGGCCAACGCGCACTGGACACGCAGTCGGGATCTCTTCTCTCAACTTGGCAATCAAAAAATGGTGATGCAATTGCAGGAGTGGATCGACCAGTTGTCATGATCTCGTCGTTGATGTGTGTAACGTCCTTCCATGAGATTGGAACATTTTCTAAGGAGATCCAAATCCATTCGAGTTCGTGGATTCACTCCCCCGCCACGTAGCGGGCGATTTCTGCGAGGAACGCGTCGCCGTACTGGTTCAGCTTCTGCTGGCCAATTCCATACACGTTGCTGAACGCTTCACGGGTGGCGGGACGGTCGGCGGAGAGGTGTTGCAGCGTGTTGTCGCTGAAGATCACAAAAGGCGGGACGCCACGTTCCTGCGCTAGCTGGCGACGCAGTTGCCGCAGCCGTTCAAACAGTTTGGCGTCGAATGTGGCGGGGGCTTCTGCCGAGCGGCGAGATGCAGATCCGCCTGCGGAGTTGTGCTTGGATCGGTTGCTGCGCGGGCTCTTTTCGCGACCGGCCAGCAGGGTGGGTGTGACCTCCCCCTTGAGCACTTCGCGGCCCGCGGGGGTGAGCGTGATCACCTGATATTCGCCGTCACGTGTGGCAAAGCCCTGACTGCAGAGTTGCTCCAGCCAGTCGCGAACCGTCTGGCGGTCGAAGGCTTTGAGCAGTCCATACGTGGAAATCTGATCGTGGCCGTTGTCTAGAATGCGTTCGGCTCGTGCGCCGACCAGCACCTGTGCAATGTAATCGGCACCAAAACGCTCGCGGACACGCAGGACGCACGAGAGAATTTTCTGCGCGGTGATGAGCGGATCGGCGGCGGCTGGGACCTCTTCCAGGCACAAATCGCAAGCTTCACAGCCGCTGCCGTTGCCGGCATATGTCTGACCAAAGTGCTGCACAAGTGCCGCGTGACGGCACACCGACGAGGAGCAGTAGTTCTGCATCAGGCGCAAATGCACTTCCACCTGCTGTTGGGTCTCGGCGGGCAGTTTGTCGTGCATCCGCCGCCACAACTGAAAGTCGGCGCTGGAGTAAAACAGGCAGCATTCGGCGGGGAGGCCATCGCGGCCCGCGCGGCCTGTTTCCTGCTGGTAGTTTTCCAGCGACTTGGGAGCGCCGGTATGCGCCACGAATCGGACATTCGATTTGTCAATGCCCATGCCAAATGCGACCGTGGCGACGACGATATCGACGGACTCGTCGAGAAATGCGTCCTGATTTCGCGCGCGGTCCCGATCACTGAGTCCGGCGTGATACGGGGCCACTTTGAAACGCTGACGTTTCAGGCTGGCCGACAGCGCGTCGACCGCCTTGCGCGAAATGCAATAGATAATGCCCGATTCATTCCGATGGCGATCGAGGACTTCGGCGAGTTGGTCTTCGATTTTTGCACGTGGCGTCACCCGATAGGTCAGATTGGGGCGATCGAAGCCGCCGACGAGAACCAGCGGGTCACGCAGACCAAGCTGGCGCACAATGTCGGTTTGCACCCGCTGGGTCGCGGTGGCTGTAAAGGCATGGAGTGAGACCGCAGGAAAGATCTCCCGCAGTTGCCCCAGCAGGCGATAGTCGGGCCGGAAGTCGTGTCCCCAATCGCTGATGCAATGTGCCTCGTCAATGGCGATGAACGAGAGCGGGGTGGCGGCCAGAAACGTCAGCATCCGTTCGGACATCAGCCGTTCAGGGGCGACGTACAGCAACTGCAGGCGGCCCGCGCGAATTTCCGCGGCGACGTCACGGCGCTCGGCATCGGTCAATCCACTGTGCACGGCGGCAGCGGCGAGCCCGCACTCGCGCAGCGCATCGACCTGATCCTTCATCAGCGAGATCAATGGTGACACAACGACCGCCAGCCCGGGCTTCACGGCGGCAGGGACCTGATAACACAGCGATTTCCCGCCGCCGGTGGGGAGCACAATCAGTGAATCGCGGCCCGCCAAGGCGGCGGTGACCGCTTCATGCTGCAGCGGACGAAATTCGTCGTAACCCCAATGCTTCCGCAGAACCTGCTTGAGTGCGGCATCGTCGGGGGTCAACTGGCGTGCGCGGGTTGCGGCACCATCGTTGGATCGCGGCATGTTCCGGAGCAAGATCGAATCAGAAGGTCGCGGTCAAGAAGCAGCGCTGGCGAACGAGTTGCAGGCGGGCAACGAACGCAGGCGGGGTGCAGCGACACTGCACGGGAGCACCTTGGGCAAGACCGGGCGTGCGGTCAAGGGAGGCGACCAGAATGAGGCAGCGACCAGGACAGGGACGAAGAATCATCGCACCGCAACCAGCCCGTCCGCCTCGCAGCCAGACCACAGCCTTCAATTCGAGGCGGCGCGAGAAAAACGAAAAAAGCGCAAGGGAGGGGTTACGAAACTGCCGGCAATCGAAATCCAACCCTTGCGCCAATCAACGGACCAGATTGTCGCGTTGACATCAGGGTTCGTCAATGGTTTAAGAAGACCGGAAGAAATTCTCGATAAAATAGTGCGATCGGCTCGCCTCCCAGCCTGTGATGGACTGCACCGGGGGCACCTCTGGGGAAACGCGGAGAGCTGTCAGTGGCATCCCGTTTTGTCCAGATTTCCTGCGTTTCGGCGCGCTGAGCAATCGCCGCTGAAATTTCTCTGCGCGGTCACCGAAGGTACATTCGGGGGCTCTTTCACGGTATCTTCGCGAACTCCCGCCAGCTTGTGTCGACACGTTGCCAGCGAACTGGTGATTGTGTTGGCGAGCTTCCTCGTGACTCGCGCCGGTCCCCATGTCCCGAATGAACAATGCCTGTCGTCGTCTGCAGCAACGGTGTTTGGCGTGGCCGCTGGCAGCGATGCTGTCGGTGGCGGCCATCAGCGGCTGCGGTCCCGCGGATTCGCAGGTGTCAGGTCCGGCAGAGTCGGTGAGCGATGGGACGGGTGCAAAGTCCAAGTCCGCGGCGACCGCCGAGGAGGACGCGGCGGCCCCGCCGGCGGCTCCCGAACTGGGACGCAGGTCGATTCTGCCAAGTGAACTGCGGCGAGATCGG
>JBGSIP010000682.1:0-1645 GCA_041742495.1 Planctomycetaceae bacterium | reverse complement strand
CCGCCGCGCGTGCGTCCAAGGGGTGTTGTACCGCGCCAATGGAGCGACGTTCACCCAACTCACGCGACACCAGTCCCCCGTCGTGTCGGAACTGCGCGCGGTTGAACTCGATCCGGTGGAGAGCGCTGCATTGGCGACCTCGCTCTTGGAGCGCACCGCCGCGTTGTATCGTGACCTCGTGACAGGTCGAGCCCGCTGGAATCGCTGCCGCGGCTGGACACCGCAGTCTGCCGAACGACTGCAGTTGCGGTGGTCGGCGTTGTCGAGATCGCCTCAGGGGGTAGTTGCCTCGCCAGTTACTTTCAGATAACAAGTTCTCGTGATTGCAGTTTGCCAATTCGCACTGGCTCGGGTTTGCGTCGCATCCTGATCCCCGCTATTTATTCCAACAGACACCAGCGTTCGAGACAACGTTCGTTCACGGTCCACCACCACGGCCACCTGACGAGAGGACTTGAGACACCAGACCGGCCCTGCGCAGTGTTGTCTGCGATGCCGCTGTTTCAAACGGTCAATCGACACATGGCTCATACACCGCGAACAACCTTGAAAGATGTGGCTGCTCTCGCGGGCGTATCGACATGTACCGCCTCACGCGCACTCACCGGACAGGCTCACAAGTACCGCCTCAGCGAAAAGACCGTCGAACGCGTGCGCGCGGCAGCCGCCCAATTGAACTTCATGGCCGATCCGGTCGCCCGCTCGCTGCGCACCCAGCGTTCCGGATTGCTGGGGGTCATGGTGCCCGACATCTCGCATCCGTTTTTCGCGCAACTGGCGCGGGAAATCAGTTGTCGCGTGGTCGCGCACCAGTTCGCCACCGTCCTGTGTGACTCCTGCGACGATCCGGTCCGCGAAGCACAGGTGATGACCCACCTGATCGCCCGCAAGGTTGAGGGCATGATCGTCTGCCCGGTCTCACAGGACCGCGAAGCCATCATCAACCTCATTCCTGAAACGACGGCGGCCGTCGTGATCGATCCACAGGCGGACGACCTCCCGTTTACCTGCCTCTCGTCCAACGATCAGTACGGTGCCCGACTGGCCATTCGCCATCTGCACGAACTGGGGCATCAGCGCATCGGCATCCTGCAAGGCAACCCCGACGCTGGTTCCAACGCCGCCCGCCTGGCCGGCGTGCGTGCCGAGACCCTCGCAGCCGGGTTTGAAGCCCGCGCCATGCCCATCTTTGGCGAGTCGTTCAGCCAGCGCTCCGGGTATATCAGCACGCAGCAACTGCTGGCCGCCGACCCTACGGTGACCGCACTGTTTGCCTTCAGCGACCAGATTGCACTGGGCTGCCTGCAGGCGCTTGGCGAGTTGGACATCGCCATTCCGCATGACATGTCTCTGATTGGCTTTGACGACGCGCCGTTCACACGCTTCCTGAACCCGCCGTTGACCGTCATTCGTCAACCGGTGGTGGGACTGGGCGAGCGCGCCGTCGAACTGCTGATGCAGCAGATCGAAAGTGAAAATCCCATCCGTCTGCCGAACCAGCAACTGGCAGTCGAACTGGTCGTCCGCTCATCGGTCCATCTGCCACGGGCGTGACCACGTGCCACACGCTGCGAGCCTGATACGACCGACCCGACGACCCAGTGGAGATCAGTTCGCCAGTGCGGTCCCGGCAGCCTCGGTGCGG
>JBGSIP010000681.1:0-1922 GCA_041742495.1 Planctomycetaceae bacterium | reverse complement strand
CGGGACGACGAATTCCGGTGTGACCACGCCCCCGCAGGCGACGGCAGCAGGCGGAGATCCTGCGTTACCGCTGACGGCCGCGGCGGCTGAATCGCGCGTGCTGGATCGCCTCTCGCGCACCGACTATCGCATCGTGGAAGGGGGTATCATTGTGCGCGTGGCGGAGGGCAACCTGTCAGGGCTGCTCGTGCGTGTCGTGCCAGAAGTTCAAGCCGACGCGCTGCTGCTGGCGCTGGATGACGAGTGTTTCTGGCCGGCTCGTGTTGCAGAACTCATTCCCGATTGTGGTTGCGCGATCGTGCTGGCTTGGTGAGAGCGAACCGCGAGAAACCACGCTGGTCCGAGCCAATCTTCACGGCGCCGCCGGTTGTTCCGCGGCGAGCAGTGCGTCCCACCCTGGCGATGTGCGAGCCGGTTGTCCGTCGAGCGTGCTGATCCGGGCAGCCGTTCCCGGCAGGTCGCTGATCAGTTCCAACTCCTCGTCCGAAGGCAAAACCGACAGACTCGAAGCCAGCGCGTCGGCGGTCATGCCGTCGCGAGCCACCACGGTGACACTGTGGGAATGCGTGATCGCCATCCCGGACCGCGGATCGATGAGGTGCGAGTATCGCTGGCCCCCCAACTCCAGAAACTTGAAGGCGCTGCCAGACGTGGCGACTCCACAATTGGCCAGCAGCAGGGTCACCGGAGGGGCCGCCGGTCCCTGTTCTCCACTGGCCAGAATCCGCCACCCCGTGGCACCGGGTGGGGCTCCGCCCAGCGCAATATCGCCCCCCCCCTCGACCAGCGCCAGTAGCAACCCCCGGTCCCGCAGCACAGCCAGCGCGGCGTCGGCCGCATAGCCTTTTGCAATCGCCCCGACATCCAGTCGCATCCCCGGCACCGCGAGCGACACCGTGGCGGGAGACTCAGTGACCGTGATGTGCTGGAATCCCACCGCCAGCCGCGCGCTACTCAGCGCTTCGACTGAGGGTAACTGTCGATTTCGCCGAGCCTTTCGCCACAGGTCCGCCAGTGGCCCGATTGTGATGTCAAAGGCTCCCTGAGACAGTGCCGACTGTTGTTGGGCGGCCGTGAACACGGTGGCCAAATCGGCGCTGATGGCCGTCGGCACGCCCGGCTGGTACGTCTGGCACAGTCGGCTCAGTTCGCTGTCCGAGTCGTAGTTGCTCATCCCGCGATCGATCTCACGCACGCGGGCAAAGGCGGCCCGCGCTGCGGCGTCAGTCAGGTCGGCGTCGGTTCCAAACACCACGATCTTCCATTCGACAGCCATGTGGACGCTGTGAAACTCAAACCGCTGCAGCAGCGGGCTTGCGGCGATGGCCGGCGCTGCAGCATGGGGCGCGCCTGCAGGTTCGATCGCTTGTTGGCCGTAGGCAGTCTGAAACTCGGCCGCGGGCAAAACTGTTGTCAGTAGACTCGCCACCAGCCAGAGTACGCTGCCCGGTGAGACTGGCGAGGCATGCCTGACGGCCGACGGTTGCGGCGCGAACGGCTCCGACAGCGGTCGGTCCAACGATCGTTGCGGCATCCTGTTCACCACTGTTGTCCCCACTAGAATCACCATTCGAGCTGATTGAGATCAATCTTGCGGGACCCGCGGGCAGTTGGCTTGGGATTCCCCGCAGAACCAGATCCATTCCGCCTTGTTGATTGATCCGAGCCCCAACGATCGTCACAGTAGCGAGGATTGCGACCCGCCGGGCGGACTGAGGTCTCGTTTTGGAGCAGTCTCCCGGCCTGGCAGGAAGAAAGTTGAGAACAATCCCCATGTCGAATCTTATCACGGTGACTGGTCCGCATAGGTCTGCGGAACGCGGCGACGCTCCGCGGGACGTTCGAGCCCCGCGCCGGCGAACAATCGCGTTCGGCGGGCTCGCCCTGCTGGCCGGACTGACGTTCGCCCTGCTGCAGGCACG
>JBGSIP010000680.1:0-2073 GCA_041742495.1 Planctomycetaceae bacterium | reverse complement strand
TCGGGGGCTCGCCGCGGGCACGTACTCCGTCGCCTGCGATGGCGGAACACCGGTGACCGCGACGGCCGAGGCCTGGGACCGGGGTGTGGCGTGGACCGCACATCCGGACTTCGTCCACACGCAAGAACTTCTGACCGGCGTGACCCTCAAGAACCAACTGTACTTCTACCGGTATCGGCCGCAGAACATCACGTATCTGTTTGGCTTCCGAGCCCGAGAACAGGGCAACAACGCTCCGGAGGTGCTGGAGTTTGAACCATTGATCACAGCCGCGGAAACCCACGTGGCTCGTTTGGCAACGGCACCCTGGCGTCGGTACGAGGTGCTGCCGCTGCAACCATGATGGGAAGTCAGGTCGGAGGTTGGTGGCGCGGTTGCTGCTGACGACGAACTCGCTGCGGGATGGTCTTCGCAATTGCCAAGTTCTCAAGGTGTCGTGATGAAGCAGGTCTGCCGAGATTTTGTGGTGTGTGTGACCCTGTGGCTGACGCTGGTGCAGCCAGCGTGGTCACAGCGCAACCTGACCGACATTCCGCTGCCTGATCCGGCTGAGGAACAGGCGCAACTGGAACTGGCCCCCGGTTGCGAAATCAACCTGTTCGCCGCCGACCCGCTGCTGGCAAAACCGATTCAGATGAACTTCGGTCCGGATGGGCGGCTGTGGCTGGCAACCAGTGCCACCTACCCCCAGATTGCGCCCGGTCAGGTCGCGGATGACAAGATCATCGTGCTGAGCGATCGCGATGGTGACGGCAGGGCCGACGAAACGAATGTGTTTGCTGACGGTCTGTTGATGCCAACGGGCGTGGCGCCAGGGCATGGCGGTGCGTATGTCGGCTGCAGCACGGATCTGTTGTTTTTCCCGGATGCCAACGCCGATGGCGTGGCCGACTCCCGCCACATCGTCTTGTCCGGGTTCGGGACGGAGGATACGCACCACATCATTCATACGCTGCGGTGGGGTCCGCTGGGGCAGTTGTACTTTGGACAGTCGATCTACATTCACAGCCACATCGAAACTCCATATGGCGTCCAAAGACTGGGCGGAGGGGGATTCTGGAAGTTCGATCCGCTGTCGCAACGCCTGGGCGTTTTTGTGCGCGGCTTTATCAATCCGTGGGGGCTATCGTTTGCAGACGGTGGAGCCTCGTTTGCCACCGATGGTGCCGGCGGGGAAGGCATCAACCTGCTGATTCCCGGTGCCGCGTATCGCACGGCTGTCGGCACCGATCGACTTCTGGAAGGACTCAATCCCGGCAGCCCCAAGTATTGCGGGCTGGAACAGATTTGCGGCGGTCACTTTCCGCCCGAGTGGAGCGGAGACCTGATCACGAGTGATTTTCGGGGCCACCGTGTCTGCCGGTTTCGAATCGCGCGGGCCGGGCATGGCTTTGCCGCCATCCAGCAGCCAGACCTGGTTCGCAGCCAGCATGTCGCCTTCCGACCCATCGATTCCGCGATTGGCCCGGACGGCGCGCTTTATATTGCGGATTGGTACAACCCCATCATTCAGCACGGGGAAGTTGACTTTCGGGACCCTCGCAGGGACCACACGCATGGACGCATCTGGCGCGTGACGTTTCCCAGCCGACCGCTTGATCGACGGATCGACTTGCAAGCAGCCACTGCCGACGCTCTGGTCGCGCAAATCAGTGAGCGCGGGCCGAACGGCGGACCCCAGACATGGCGCGCACGCATGGCTGAACGGGAACTGCTCGACCGCCACGCGAAGGCGGTGTGGACTGGAAATGCGAGCCGCACGGAAGAACTGCGAGCGGCGGCCAGCACACCAACTGCCGACACAGTCGCGCTGTTGGACCGCATTCGGTTGCAGGTCGGGCTGGGCGTGCCGCTGGCGACGTTGCTGACTCAATTGTCCGGCATGCAGAGTTCCGTTGCCGAGGATCAGGCCGCCGTTGATGCGCTGCAGGCGCAACTGGTGATGGAACTGGCCGAGCAACAAGGTTCTGTGCAGCCGGCGTTGGGCGCTGCCTCGGTAACAGCAAACATGGCGTCAGCCGGCGCGGTGACCGCGGGCGATTTTCGGTCGGTGCTGGCCATTCGCGCTCACGC
>JBGSIP010000679.1:0-2709 GCA_041742495.1 Planctomycetaceae bacterium | reverse complement strand
TGCGGTTTGCGCTCGCTTCGCCATTTTTGCAACGTCTGCCAGCCGCCCCAGGTTGCCGTCCCCGGTCTCCGCCTCGCCAGGCTACAACCGTCGGCCGCGAACGGTGGTTCTGCAACCGCTGGCGAGGTCCTGGCCAGGCCGGTGGCTCCCCGAGTGCGCCTGTCTGGGCCTGGTTCCACCGACTCAGGCACCGGGCGTTGAGACACAACGTCCGTACGACTGTCATTTCAAATTGCAATTGGCTCGGTCCATGTTGTACTGGCTCATGAATGTCTGGCTGCCGTGGCTGGAACAAGTGGGCACGCGCGCCGCCGGTGATTCGTCGACCTTCATCACAACGCGCCTGGCGGCCGCCGCCATCACCAGCTTTCTGCTGTGCGTTCTCACCGGGCCGTTGGCCATTCGCTGGCTGCAGCAGCGTGCAGGTGAACGCATTGGCAGTGACTCGGCCGAGCTCAATCGGCTGCATGCACAAAAGGCGAAAACCCCCACGATGGGTGGCCTGTTCATGTTTGGCAGTCTGATCGCTGCGGTCCTGCTGTGGTGCGATTTATCGCAAGCATTTGTGCAGATGAGTCTGGCGAGCGTGCTGGGCTTTGGACTACTTGGCGCCATTGATGACTGGATCAAACTGCGGACTGCCCGCAATGGATTGGCCGCCCGCACAAAAATTCGCGTGCAATGGGCACTGGCGGCCACGCTCGGGCTGTGGCTGCTGACCACGTTTGGCAAGTTGGGTGTATCCTCAGCCATCGTCTGGCCGATCGGCGGCACGACGATCGCGCTGGGCTGGCTGTTCATCCCCTGGAGCATGCTGGTGCTGGTGGGCTCTTCCAACGGTGTCAACTTGACTGACGGATTGGACGGACTGGCCGCGGGCTGCGGCATTTTCACTTCGTCCGCGCTGGCGGGCGTGTTGTATGTGGCCGGGCATGTCGTGTTTGCAGACTACTTTGCGCTGCCGGCAGTCCCAGGCAGTGGTGAAATGGCCATTGTCATGGCGGCCCTCGTGGGATCACTGCTCGGCTTTTTGTGGTTCAACTGCTACCCGGCCCAAGTTTTCATGGGCGATACCGGATCTCAGCCTCTGGGCGCGCTACTGGGGCTGGCGGCCTTGGTGGCTCGGCAGGAAGTGCTGCTGCTTTTGCTCGGCGGCATCTTTGTGGTCGAAACGCTCAGCGTGATGTTGCAGGTGGCGTCGTTCAAATTGACTGGCAAACGGGTGCTGGCCTGCAGTCCGCTGCACAATCACTTTGTGTTTCGCGGTCACCATGAATTGAAAATCGTCACCCGGTTCTGGATCGGCTCGGCGCTGCTGGCTGTCGTTGGCCTCGCCAGCCTGAAGATCTACTGATTGCTCGATTTTTTCCAAGGTCCTCGTTGCGCGGTCAGTACCGCTGCGCAACGCATCGCGACACAGCAACATACCTTTCACATGTTGGCAGCCAACCAGGAGCATTGTCGCGGTGGCCATGTCCGCAGTGACCACTCTGCCTGACGCCCCCGCGGCGCACCTGCCGGCGACATCCCGCGCGCCCAGCCGCGGGGATGCGCTGGTGCTGGTGGTCTGTCTGCTGCTGGCGGTTGGTCTGTTGCTGGTGGAGTCGGCCACCATGACCTCCCGGGCGACTGGCGACGATCACTCCGCACTCTGGAAGCAATTGTCGTTTGTCGTCGCGGGTGCCGTCGGTGCGGCGGTGACTGCGCGGCTCCCATGGCGGATCTGGCAGTTGCTGACGATTCCGCTGCTGGGCGTCACCATCACGCTGCTCGTGGCGGTGTTTGTGCCCGGAGTCGGAATTGAAGTCAACGGAGCCCGCCGCTGGATGCGTTGCGCGGGGTTCTCGTTTCAGCCGTCCGAACTGGCCAAACTCACCGTGCCGCTGGCGGTCGCCCTGAGCATGGTTCGCCGCGCCGAAAGCCGGAGGGAATACCTGCAGGAACAGGCGGCAATTTCCCAGCAGTGGAACTGGCTGCAAAAACGGCTGATGGCGGTCTGGCGATTGCCCCGGCGGATGGTGGAAGAGGTCGCCGACCTCCGTCTGTTCACACTGGCCTGTGTCCCGATTGGCCTGACCGTCATTGAACCCGATCTGGGGACGTCCCTGTTTTTGACAGGTGCCGTGATGCTGACGTTGATCCTCGGCGGACTGCGGGTGTGGAAGCTGTTGCCTGCCGCCGTGGCGCTGTGCCCTGCCCTGATGTTGGCGATGCTCCTGTGGCCGTACCAGTTGCGCCGGGTGATCGGATTGATCTCGGCAGCCGGAGATTGGCGCGAGGCCCCTTACCAGTTGAAGCAGTCTCTCCTGGCGCTGGGCGCTGGCGGTTTCACAGGCACGGGACTGGGCCGGGGCAGTCTGAAACTGAGCTTTCTGCCCGAAGCGAACAACGATTTCATCTTCAGCGTGCTGGGCGAAGAGACCGGGCTGCTGGGGACGCTGACTGTAGCGGCGTTGTGGCTGACGTTGCTGGTGTTGGGCTGGCGGAGGATCTCGCAAAACCGCAACGGCGCGTTCGCCACGCTGGTTGCGACCGTGATGCTGGTGGAAATTGTCGCCCAAGCTGCGCTGAATGTGGCTGTAGTGACTGCGATGGCACCCCCAAAGGGAATCTCGCATCCCCTGTTGAGCCAAGGGGGGAGCAATCTCATTGTCACGCTGTTGGCGTTGGGCATGATTTACTCACTGACCGCTTCGCCGGCGGAGGCAC
>JBGSIP010000678.1:0-4818 GCA_041742495.1 Planctomycetaceae bacterium | reverse complement strand
GGAGACATCGTCACGGCCATCGTTGTTGAAATCGGCGACGATGACATCCACGAAGTTGGTGAGGTTTTGCCAGCCCGCATTCCAGAACTCGGCACCGACGTGTTGTCCCAGCAACCGGGGCTTGTTGACGGTGGCGCTGATGAGGGCTGTGGTGCCGAAGGTGACAGTCCACTGGTTGCTGATGGCGTTGCGAGCCAGCATGTCGTCCAGTCCGTCGCCGTTAAAGTCTCCGACCTTGACGTCCCTCCAGTCGCCCAGCCGCCACAGGGCGCCAGCGTACTGAGCGGGCTGGAATCCGAACGTGGTCGGGCGATCAACGAATTGACCCCCTTGGCTGGCCGCGCTGACCATGCCCCACAAGCCGCCCCCTTGCTGGCTACGGGTAATGACATCGTCGAATCCATCGCCGTTGAAGTCGCCCACGATGGTGTCGACCCACGTGGTGTTGTTCATCCAGGCTTCGGTAAACGTGCCCCACAGACGGCTGTCCCAGACGGGCCGCGCAATGCCATCGAAGCCGGTTTCAAAACGGTGTGTAATGACCCACCACTGATTGGAGCCAATCGTGCGGCCGAGGATGTCCTGGGCTCCATCACCGTTGAAGTCGCCGGTGAGCACATCGGTCCAGGTCCGTTCGAGATCCCACGCCACGCGTTCTTGTTCTACGTCGAAGTTGGTGCCCGTGGAGGTCAACAGGACCCAGCGGTTATCGCTGGCCCGCATGCCGATGTCAGCCGTTCCATCACCGTTGAAGTCGGCGGAGACCACATCGAGGTAGCTGGCCGTGGCGGTCCAGGAGGTGGTCAGGGTCGCCCAGGGTGTCGACGAAACGATCAGCTGATCGAACTGCGATGCGGCGACCCACCACTGCCGGTCGACCATGTCAAAAGCGGCGACGTCCTCAAACCCGTCTCCGTTAAAGTCTTCCACCTGCACGTAGCTCCACTGACGGGCGGCACCCGTGGAAGTCGTTCCGGGCAGGGTGGCCAACAGCGTCTGATTCTGTCTGAAATTGCTGGCTGCTGAGTCAACGACTGTCTTGTGGATGTTGCCGGTGGCGGGGTCAAAGCTCAGAAATCCCCGGGGCAAAGTTGCGCTGCCCGAGAGCAGGGTCCGTTGTTCCAAAGCCTCTGCCGATCGCAGGCGACCAAGGCTGCGACGGGCCTTGATCTGGCTGGCCGCCTGTTGACGAGTCCACAACTGCCGCAGCGAAGCGAGTACAGACATCGGACGATCCCAATGAAGAACAATTCGGTAGGCGCGGCGCAGACCGCGCGTGCTCTGTCAATGAGTCACCGGCTGGCCCGCGGAATTGACAGTTGCCCAACATGGCACCTTGCGGCGCTCCGTTCCGACCGCGAGCCGCAAGAGGCTGCTTGGGCGAACCGACAGCGGCGACAGTGCTAGTTGACAGACGTCGCCTTCATCACACGGGGGGCGTCCGCCGGTGTCAAGCGGATTTCAAATTCTTCCGCCCGGGTTTTCTTCGCCCGACGTTCCCATTGCCGGGGAAACCGCCCGCGCGGGCTTCGCCGAGTCAGGGAGAGGGTTTACTCCAGGCTGTCGCCGCTGGTCATGCGTTTGATGGCGTCCGTCTTCTCCCGGAGCACGTCAATTTGCTTGGCGAGCGTCGTTCGCGAGACGCGGACCCACGTCAGGATTTTCTCACTATGGCCGGCGATGGCCTGAGCGCTCTTTTCGACTTCATCCAGTTTGTTGGTCCGCCCTTCGACCTCCAGAATGGCCTTGTCGATGGAGTCGAAGTCCGCTTTCTGGGCGACACTGACCCGCCGGGTGCGCACGCACAAGGCCCGGGCCAGAGAGATTCCCGCCTGCAAGATGAGGTCGCAGTGGGAGTCCTCTGCGTCCCAGACCACAAACACGTCGTTGCCAATGCGGTTGAGTGCGGCGGTGCCAGCGGGTGCGGACAGCCGGGACCAGACAAACAGCCCGACCTGCGCCGAGCGGTTCTTGCGGGCGACGTCCATCTCCTCGACCGCCTTTTGCATGTTGTAGCCAGCGTGCTGCTTGGCCTCGATGACAATGCGGCCTCCAGGGGCGGCACTCTCCGGGCCCAGTTCAATGACGCAATCGCCCACTTTGCTGCGCGCGATCAGGCCGACTTCCTGGCCGGTGTGCGTCACCAGATCGCCTTGCGACTGGCCATCGCGGACGATGAATTCAAACACGGCGTCTTCAAACAGGGCTCCATGCTGGGTGCCGCGCAGCATCTCCTGCCGGCGCACCTGCAGCGTTTCGACCGCCACACGGAGTTCTTCCTGGAACTTGCGATTCGACTCTTCGCTTTCTTTCATCAGCGTCAGCAACTCGCGCTTGAGGCGTGCGAGCGGAGACTTGTCGTCGTCGAGTGAGAGTTGCGAATGCACCGCCTGGTTGGTCGATTCGAGCAGCTTTTTCAGCCGGGACAGGGCTGACGCGTCACTATCGAGCGAGAACTCTGCAGAAATGGTCCGCTGCGCCTGCGTGACGTTGCGCACCAGTCGCGACAAGGCGCTGTTTTCGTCGTCGAGCGAGAATTGCTGGGCCACCTGGTCCAGTTGTCCTTGCATCTTGCCAGTCAGTTCGTCCTGGTGCAGGCCGACTTCTGCCAGAAATCTCACGAGCGCGCTCTCGTCGTGATCCAGTGAAAACTGCTGCAGAATCTTTTCGCGCTGTTCCTGGAGGGCTCCGTCCATGGCTTGACGCAGCAAGGTGAGCAGTCCGTCGGCGCGCTGTGGATCGAGCGACATCATCAGCGGGCTGGAGCTGCCGACGTGGCTGGCCAATGTACGCGTCAGTTCGCTATCCCCGGAACCAATCACGCGCCGCAGTGACTGTTCGAGTTCGCCATCTTTCTGGATGAGCCGCTGGACCCGTTCGGAGAAGCGTCCGGACTGCGGGTCGAAGTATTCCTTCAGTTGGCCAGTCACGCGCTCCTGCACCGTGCGGGCGTGCTCTTCCAACTGCATGCCCAGGCGCGACAAGACGCGGTCCCCTTCCTGGCGGACCGATTCCCGGTCAATCTGACCGCTGGCCTGCCGGAGCGCTAAGATGCCGATGCGCAAGGCCTGAGCGGCGACGCGTTCCCGGTCACCCCCCTCGCGATACCGCTGCAACTCGGAAATGGTTTCCGGATCGTGCAGTTCCAGTTCCAGTATCAGGCTGAATGGGAGTTCGGCGGTTTCAACATCGAAGGACATGGAGAACTCCGTTTCAGCTAGGCAGTGAGGCCGCCCGTGTGGCGATGGACGACGGCAAGTCCACGGGACGGGAGCGCCGGTCGACATGTTGTTAGCGAGAATCCTGGCCGGCAAGCATCCGAGACGGCCCCCTTCCCATCTGCAGGTTAACCAGCAGACTGTTCAATTGTCACCTCTGTCGGTCGGGAGGCCAATCGTGGCGGTGGGGTGGGAACTTTTTTTGGGGGGCGGGGGCGTGAGCGATGGAAGGCCGACTGAAGTCCCGGATGTCCGACCAGCTTTGAGGTCTGGCAAAATGAGGTCTGGCAAGATACAGATGTCTGACAAGTTGTGGTCAGTCGGGCTGCCGCGCCACGTGGGCGGGCTGGCTCCCGTTCGTTTGGCAGCGAGCGCTGAAGATTTGCGGCATTAGTTTGACGTTCGTTGATGTGATTTGCAGAATGAGAGTCAAACGCTGTGAACAATCGGCCTGTTCTGGAGCGTCCCGCCTGTGACTTCCCTCCGTAACGCTGCGCTGAAACCGCGGTCCGGCATGCCCGGAACGCTTTGTGATTCCGCTGGTTGCCTGTCTGTGTGTCGTCCTGCGTGAGCAGCGGCCAATTTGTGCGGTTCGCTGGCGGCGAATTGTCTGCTATTCGCCAGGCTTTCCGCGTGATTTGACCCGCGCGAATGGCGCTCACGTCGTAGCCGGCGAACAGCCTGGTGATTGACCTTTCGACATTCCAAAAAGGCGTTCGATGAATACTCGTGTCCATGCGATACTCGTTCGGGCTGTAGGCTTGTTTGTTCTGGCCTGTGGCGCAGGCCTCCCGATTGCCGCGGCCGCCGAGGGGGACGCCGGGCAACCGCAATGGATCTGGGCCACTCCCAAGGCTTCGGGTGAGCAGGTCGTTGCGCTGCGGAAACAGATTGAGACCGCCTCCGGCGTGGCTTCGGCACGGCTCACGCTGTGTGCCGACGATGCGTTTGAGGTGTGGATCAACGGTAAGCAACTGCTGGCTGGCAAGGACTGGGAGCGCCCGAGCACGGTTGACTGTGCGGATGCGTTTGTGAGTGGCGACAATGTGCTGGTCGTCATCGGCAGGAACAAGCAGGGAAGTGCGGGAGTGGTCGCCCAACTGAATCTCGAACCGCGTGGCGGCGCGGCGATGACCATTGTATCTGACGGCAGTTGGCAAGCGCAGCTGATTGACGGCGTGGCCGACGGTGCGAAGCTCAGTCAGATCGCGGCCAGCGAAAGTGCTGCGTGGCAGCCGGCGGCCGTTCTGGACCCGCTTGGCAAAGGGCCCCGCGCAAACCTGACCCCGGCCAAGTTCCTTGGTCGTGCCGCAGCGAGCGAACCGACGGCGACGCCTGTGAAAGATATTCGCCTGCCCGCTGGGTTCGTGGCGGAACTGCTGTACTCCGTTCCCAAGAGCGAGCAAGGGTCGTGGGTCTCCATGGCGACCGATCCGCAGGGGCGGCTGATTGTTTGCGATCAATACGGCGGATTGTTCCGCGTGACTCCCGCTCCGCTGGGAGGCCAGGCTGAACAGACGAAGGTGGAAAAAATTGATGTGCCGCTGGGTTCTGCACAGGGGCTGTTGTGGGCCTTCGATAGCCTCTATGTGGTCGTCAA
>JBGSIP010000677.1:0-1520 GCA_041742495.1 Planctomycetaceae bacterium | reverse complement strand
TCTTCGAGCCAGAATTTCAGATTTATGGCTTCAATTTGGGCAGGGGCACTGGCGTCTGAATCCGGGTTTGAAGGCCCTTCGGTGTCGATTGTGTCGGGGTTTTTCTCCCGAGCGTCGGGGAAGACGAGTGCGATGGGTTTGGAGAAATCGTGGAGTTCTGGCTGATCGAGCACGAGGTGGACATCGAGCCAGTGGAAGCTTTCGTCGCGTTTGACGCGGACGAAGTCGATGTGTGCGTGTGCCGCGGGGTCCGGGTTTCGTTCGTATGGGCGGGTCCACTGCCATGCGGCGAAAGCGAGGCAGGGGATTAAGATGGCCAGCAGGAATTTTGAGCGGCGATTCACGGGGCGGAGTTTGCCGCTCGGTGGGCGTGTGCCAACGCAAAACAGGCGGCCCGTTTCCGGGCCGCCTGTGAGGATTCGCGAATTAGTGATTCGCGGGATTAATCGGTGTAGGCCGGAGCGCCGTGTTCGGCGATATCGAGGCCTTCTTCTTCTTCCTGAGCATCGACGCGGACGCCAAGGGTCATCTTAAGGAGGAAGAACAGGATGCCGGAGGTGACGAACGCGAAGGCGGAGATGGCAGCGGTTCCCATCAACTGTGTTCCAAAGCTGTGAGCAGGATTGGTGCTGAAGATGCCGACGGCCAAGGTGCCCCAGACGCCGCAGACGCCGTGGACGGATACCGCTCCGACTGGATCGTCGATCTTGAGCTTGTCGAAGAAGAGGACCGAGAGGACTACGATCACCCCTGCGATCGCTCCGACCAGCACCGATTGCCACGGATTGATTACGTCCGCACCAGCGGTGATTCCGACGAGACCGGCGAGAATGCCGTTGAGGCCCATCGAAAGGTCAGGCTTCTTGAGAACACCCCACGAGGTGAAGATGGCGGCGAGTCCGCCTGCAAAGCCAGCCATTGCGGTGGTGACGAAGACGCGTGAGACGGCCTCTGGGCCAGCGCTAAGAACTGAGCCGCCGTTGAAACCAAACCAGCCGAGGAAGAGCATGAAGACCCCGATGTTGGCGAGTGGCAGGTTGTGGGGGAGGATCGGCTTGATACCATCCTTGGTGTATTTTCCCCGACGTGCTCCAAGAACTAGAATTGCGGAGAGGGCGGCGAAGCCTCCGAAGGCGTGGACGAGAGTCGAGCCGGCGAAGTCGTAGAATCCCTTGGTGTTAAGCCATCCGTAGCCCCACTTCCAAGAACCCGTGATGGGGTAAAGGAAGGTGACGAGAATTGCGGCGTAGATCATGAATGACCCCAGCTTGACGCGTTCTGCGACCGCACCTGAAACGATGGTGGCTGCAGTGGCGGCAAACATTGCTTGGAAGATGAAATCGGCCCAAACGGTGTAGTTGTTGTAGGCTGCCGTGACATTCGCCGTTCGCAGAGCCTCATCTCCGCCGAAGCCGTTCATGAGTGGCTTGCCCATGGCGAAGAAATCCATGGAGACGCCATCTTCCCAGCCCGGATACATCGCATTGAAGCCCCAAGCCATGTAGCCGAGGGCACCGATG
>JBGSIP010000676.1:0-4479 GCA_041742495.1 Planctomycetaceae bacterium | reverse complement strand
AGGCAGTCATCGCGGCTGAAATCGACGGGGTCGTCGTGGACGCCACCCGCCCCTTCGAGGAACTGGTAGGCGAACAGTCCTCCGTCCGGTTTCGTTTGTTGACCGAGAAAGACCCCGAGGGGCTGGCCGTGCTGCGGCACTCAACCGCGCACGTCATGGCTCGGGCCGTCATGCGGGTGTTTCCCAATACCGGCCTGGCATTCGGGCCCACCACCGGACACGGATTCTATTACGATTTCGACCTGACAGAACGCATTCGCGAGGAGGACTTCGCCCGGATTGAGGCGGAGATGGAATCGATCGTCAAAGACGCGGAGCCCTTCGAGCGGTTCTCGCTGGGACGCGACGAAGCCTTGGCGATGTGTGCCGGGATGCGACAGGACTTGAAGGTCGAGCACGTCTCGACCGGGTTGGCCAGCCATCCAACCCTGAGCTTTTATCGACAGGGGGAATTTGTCGATTTGTGCCGCGGCCCTCACATTCCGCATGCCGGCAAAATCAAAGCCTTCAAATTGCTTTCCGTGGCCGGGAGCCACTGGAAGGGCGACGCTGCCAACAAGCCGCTTCAGCGTCTGTACGGCACTGCCTGGTTCTCGAAAAAAGACCTGGCGGACTACCTTGAGCAGGTGGAAGAAGCCAAGCGTCGCGATCACCGCGTGCTCGGCAAGCGACTGGGGCTGTTCCAGATCAATCCCGAGGTGGGACAGGGGCTGTGCCTGTGGCTCCCGAAGGGGGCCGCAATCCGCGCCACGCTGGAAGAATTCATCAAGGCCGAACTGATCAAACGCGGTTACCAACCCGTTTACACCCCGCACATCGGCCGGGTGGAACTCTACGAAACCAGTGGCCACTTCCCCTATTACCGAGACTCCCAGTTCGCCCCCATGTTTGAACACAATGGTGGCCGACTGGTCGACTTCTGGATTCGCCGCCTGCAGGAGACCGACGGCACCCCGCTGAGCCCGGCGGAAGAAGAAAAACTGTTCGAGTGCATGGGTGTTCTGGGTTGCCACATCGAGGGCTTCCGGCCAACGCTGCCCAGCGCGGAGAAAATTACCCTGCTGCGACAGTGGGAACGGCAGCACGAACGCTATCTGCTTAAGCCGATGAACTGTCCGCACCACGTGCAGATCTACAAGTCCGAACCCCGCAGCTATCGGGACCTGCCGGTGCGCCTGGCGGAATTCGGTACTGTGTATCGCAATGAATTGACCGGCCAGCTCAATGGCATGTTGCGCGTCCGCGGACTGACTCAGGACGACGCTCACCTGTTCTGCACCGAAGAGCAGGTCGAGGCCGAGTTCCGCGAAACTCTGGAACTCGTGCGGTTCGTGCTGGAGTCGGTGGGACTGGCCGACTATCGCGTGCAACTCTCATTGCGCGATCCCGCCAGCGACAAATACGTCGGCGACGACGCCGTCTGGGCGCGGGCAGAAGCGAGCTTGCGCAAGGTCTTGACCGAAGCCGGGCTCCCGTTTACCGCTTGCGAAGGCGAAGCCGCGTTTTACGGCCCCAAGGCCGACTTCATGGTCCGTGACGCCATTGGCCGTGAATGGCAATTGGGAACCGTGCAGCTCGATTACAATTTGCCCGCACGCTTCGAGTTGGAATACATCGGATCCGACAACAAGGCGCACCGCCCCGTCATGATTCACCGGGCCCCGTTTGGATCGCTGGAACGCTTTGTCGGCATGTTGATCGAACACTTTGCCGGTGCGTTTCCGTTGTGGCTGGCACCAGAACAGGTGCGCGTCCTGCCGATCACCGATGCCGCCAACGACTATGCCCAGCAGGTGTGTCAGCAGTTCCGTGCCGCTGGATTCCGCGTCACTGTCGACACCCGTTCGTCCAAGGTCAACGCCAAGGTGCGTGACGCACAGTTGGACCTCATTCCCTACATGCTCGTGGTGGGAGCCAAAGAGGCAGAGAGCGGCTCGGTGGCACTGCGGGACCGGATTGAATCGCGCGACCTGGGGATGCTCCCCCTGGCGGACGCCTTGGCGCGGCTCAAGCAGGAGCGTGACGAGCGAGTCGTCCGGCAGGTGGCGAAATCGTCTAGCGTAGCCGTCGCGGACGCTGCCAATGCCGAGACAGAATATTGAGGGTTCGGGGTCCGCATTCTTGCGGGTGCCCGTTGTGCAGGTCGTTCGCTTTCCAGTGTCGTCGTTCCGCCTGACGAGGAGGCGAGCCCGATCCGTGCACAACCCCAGCCAAGGGATGGCCTGCGATGAGCGAACTACCAGAATCGTGGGCCGTTCCCGAGGCGGAACTCAAATTTCACTTTGTCTGCAGTTCCGGCCCCGGCGGCCAGAATGTCAACAAGGTCGCCACGAAGGCGGTCCTGATGTGGCCGGTCCGGGAAACCGCCGTTCTGCCCGCACCGGTCCTCGAGCGGTTTTGCCACCGCTTTGCCAAGCGGATCACCTCGCAGGGGTTGCTGGTCGTTTCCAGCCAGCGGTTTCGGGACCAACCCCGCAACAAGGCCGAATGCCTGCGCAAGCTGCGGGAAATGGTGGCAGAGGTCTGGCCAGCTCCGGTCAGCCGCAAGAAAACCAAGGCCAGCCGCGGATCAATCGAACGGCGGCTCAAGGCCAAACAGCACAGGTCTGAGCGGAAATCGACTCGCGGCCGGATCAATCCCGGCGCAGACTGAACGGGGCAGCCACCAGTCTCCGCTGCCGTCAGTTCCGTCGGCGACGCCCCGCGGCTCTATTGCCGAGTGCGAGTTTGCCCCCAGCGGTCATTGATCCGTAGGGAAAATCAGCGCAAGATACGGCTGGAAAACGCTTAACGGCTGAGTCTCGCAGTGGCGGTCGAATCAACCCAGGATGGCTGATCGGGCGGTCGGCCAGGCCTGCATCGACCAGGCTACATGTGTTCGGTCGCCATTGGGCGTCGTTCTCGCGGTCGCGAAGAATAATTCTCGCTGACCAGCGTCTCTCTTCACAACGGTTCAGGACTGAGGATGCTGTCGTGGCCGAGGGCGAACCGGACGACGATTCGCCTCCCGCCCGTCAGCGACGGGGGAGGCCGGCCGGTGCCAGTCTCCCCACGACTGAACATTTCAAGTTGGTCAGTGGCAGTGCTGCCAAGGCGGCTGACGAGTCGGAGTCCGGTCCGCCAACTGGAGGCGGCCCAGAGCGGTTGTGGATGGCGGCGGTTGCGGACTTGTTCCAGACCGAACAGTGGCGCTTGAGATTTCTGATTTTGGGGATTGTCCGCAATCGGGATACCGCGGATGAAATCCTGCAAGTGGTGTTTGTCAAGTTGCTGGAACGCGGGGCCGAAGTGGCTCCTGCCGCCCTGAGAACCTGGTTGCGGAGGGTCGCGGCCAACGAAGCCATCACGTGGTTGCGCCGCGAACGACGAGTGACTGCGATGGAGCCCTCCACCATCGAATCGCAGACGGACAGATCGACAGATCCAGCGGCGCAGATGATGGCTGATGAATTGCACGGCCAGTTGCGGGCAGCCATCGAAGATCTGCCAGCAGAACAGCGGGATGTGTTACTCAGACGGGTCAAACGAGAGCAGAAGTTTGTTGACATTGCGGCGGATTTGAATGTCCCCTTGGGAACGGTGCTGACGCGAATGCGGTTGGCCATGGCCAAATTGGCCAGATCGCTTCCTTCTGAGGATGTTTAACAGCCCATTGAACAACCACAATTTGAAGTCGATGGGGGTATCACAGGCTTCGTCAGTGCCGTCTTTTGCGAAAGGACGACGCTGGCAGGGCTAGTGGAACTCAGACGGTTACTGAGTTTGCATCGTTCGACGGGCAGTTAAACATCCAGCCGGTCGGAGAAGGCTGGAACGGCTGGCGATGGCGGATGACAACTAGAGTCCTGGCCGCGGGAAGGCGTTCCTTGCGGCGGCTGAATCAACAGAATGTTTGTGCTGACATGATCACCTCAGATCCTCACAATGACGATTTCTGGCTCGCTTGCCGGTATCTGCTGGACGACCTGACGTCGACCGAGCGGGAACTGTTTGAGCAGCGGCTGGTCATGGATGACGGTCTACTGGCCGAATATGAACGTGCCTCGGTGCTTTCAGGAGGCTTGGGTGATCTGGTATTGGCCGAGCAATTGCCGGCTGAGGCTGGACCTGTTGGCGCAACTCAGTCAGCGCTGCCCGCGGTCGCATTGGCACGGCAAAATCCTGCCGCCGCGACAGGCGTTCGGGCGTCCCGCCGGCGACTGTTCGCCGGTGGTCTGGTGGCTGCGCTGCTGGTGGCGATCGCCGTGAGTGTCACCGGCCGTGACAGCGAAGCGTTAAAGACTTCTGTGGCGACTTCGACCGCCGCCTCCGCTGGTGCCGCACAGGCCGAACAAGAACTGGATGCGTGGCTCGCCGCGCATGAGGACGTCATTTCCTTGGTCGCCGCGCCCGCAGTGCGTGATGCTGGCAGGAGTGACGTTCTGTTCACCAGTACCGAGGACTTTGACGTACCCTCCTGGATGGTTGCCGCGCTCGTGG
>JBGSIP010000675.1:0-2916 GCA_041742495.1 Planctomycetaceae bacterium | reverse complement strand
CACCGCGTCGCAGCGACCAGCGGGCGAAAAAATCTCGGCGGCGGATCGCCAGTGGTGGGCCATGCAACCAATCGCCCCCGGCCCCGTGCCGCAGGTCGATCATCCGACCTGGCACCAGCACCCCATCGACCGTTTTTTGTTCGCGCGGATGTCGGCCGAAGGTCTCGAACCAGCTCCGATGGCCGAGCGGATCGAACTCGCGCGGCGGGTCTACTTTGATCTCTGGGGGCTCCCGCCCACCGCCGATGACGTCGCGACCTTCGTGCACGACACTGCACCTGGTGCGTGGGAGCGATTGATCGATCGGCTGCTGGCCAGCCCGCGGTATGGCGAACGGCAGGCCCAACAGTGGCTCGACCTCGTTCGCTACGCGGATTCCGATGGTTACCGGATCGACGGTTTTCGCCCGCACGCCTGGCGCTATCGTGATTACGTCATCGCCGCGCTGAACGACGACGTCCCTTATGACCGGTTTGTTCAGCAACAGTTGGCCGGCGACGAACTGTTCCCCGGTGACCTCCGGGCGCTCGTGGCCACCGGCTACCTGCGCTGCGGCATCTACGAATACAACAACCGCGACGTGCGTGGCCAATGCGACACGATGCTCAACGACATCACGGACACGATCAGCGACGTCTTTCTTGGACTCGGCCTGCAATGCGCCCGCTGCCACGATCACAAGTTCGACCCCCTGTTGCAGGTGGACTACTTCCGTCTGCGTGCCGTCTTCGAGGGTCTGCTCTTTGGGGACGACCAGCCTGTTCCCACCCCAGTCGAAGTCGCCCGCTACCAACAGCAATTGACGCAGTGGGAAGCGAGCACCGCGGACATTCGCGCCCGAATTGCGGTGATCGAAGACCGTGTGCGCGAGGCAGCCCGCATTGATGCGATCCTCAAGCTGCCGGAGAATATTCAGGCCATGATCGCCAAGCCAGTTCCTGAACGACGGCCAGAGGAACATCAACTGGCCGAACTCGGCTATCGACAGGTGACCTACGAGTTCGATCGCCTCGACAGCAAGTTAAGAGGGGACGACAAAGAGCAAGTGCTGGCCTTGCGCAAGCAACTCTCGGAATTCGACTCCTTGCGCCCCACGCCACTGCCGCTCGCCATGATCGCCGTGGAAGGTGGCCCGCAATGTCCCCCCACACTCATCCCTGGTCACTCCGGCGATCCCGTGGCACCCGGCGTTCCGACCATTCTCAATCCCGATCCGCTGTCGATTCCTGCCTCACTGGCCATCCAGAGTTCTGGCCGCCGCGCGGCCTTCGCCTTGTGGCTGACCCAGCCCGACAATCCGCTGACCGCGCGCGTCATGGTCAATCGCATCTGGCAGGGGCACTTCGGCCGCGGGTTGTTCCCCAACGCCAGTGACGTCGGCACCCTCGGTGGCAATCCTGAGCATCCGGAACTGCTCGATTGGCTCACCAAACAGTTTCTCGCCGGGGGCTGGAGTCTCAAGTCGCTCCATCGGTTGATTCTCACCTCGCAGGCCTATCAGCAGGGGGTCAGTCATCCACGGTTTGTGGTCCAGCAAGTGCGCGACCCGCTCAATGATTTTTACTGGCGTGCAGGCACCCGACGCCTCGACGCCGAGCAGATTCGCGATGCCCTGCTGGTCTGCGCCGGTCGTTTGAAGAACGTCTCCAGCGGCCCACCTCACAACGGCGACGAAGGGACCCGCAGCATCTTCGCCCGCGTGATGCGTAACTCCCGCGATCCGCTGCTCGATGTCTTCGATCTGCCCCAGTTCTTTTCCAGCGCCAGTAGTCGCGACACCACCACCACACCCGTGCAGTCACTGCTGCTCATCAACTCCGCCCAGATGTTGCAATACGCCGCCGACGTCACGGCAGAGGTCGAACGAGACGCGACACTGCCGTTGGGCTCCTCCGGGCAAAGTGCCAGCGCCTGGGACGATGTCATTTCCGCAGCCTGGCGCGTCTGCTACAGCCGTGAACCGTCCGACAGCGAACGACAGCTCGCGGCGGAGTACCTCATCGCAGAATCCAACCGTGCTGCCGAACAAGTCGACCCCTCGCAGTCATCCACGTCGGAGCTGGTGATTGGCAAGTTGCCCTATCGCGATGGCCAGGCCATCCTGTTGGCGGATGACGACGACGCCCAGCCGCTGCAACTCGATGCACCAATGCCCATGCCGGGCCACGACTTCTCCATCGAGGCCTACTTTCAGATTCGATCCATCTATGCGACCGGCAGCGTGCGGCCACTGGTCTCGCAGTCGATGACGGGCACTCGCCGCGGCTGGACGTTTGGCGTGACCGGGGCCGGCAGTCGTCGCAAGCCGCAAACGCTGGTTCTGCAGTTGTGGGGCGACAATCGGCAGGGCGAATTGACCGAAGCTGCCCTGTTCTCCGACCATCACATCGAACTGAACAAGCCATACTACGCCGCTTGCACCATTCGCGCAGCCACTAGCGACGCTGACGGAGAGGCCACGTTCTACCTGAAAGACCTCTCCAATGACGACGAGCCGCTGCTGAGCATCGCACTCCCTCTGGAACTGACCAGTGGCTGGCACACTATGACGCCGCTGCAGATTGGCGGCCGCTCCGCGGCCAAAGAGGGGCGGTTCGACGGCCTCATCGATGACATCCGCATCAGCCGCCGCGCGCTCTCGGTGGGAGAACTGCTCCCCACCGCAGAAGGGATCAACGACGCCACGGTGGGCTACTGGCAGTTCGAAGTCGACCCGGGGGCCTTTCGCGACAGTGGCCCACATGGCCTGAGCCTGGTTCCCATTCATCAACTGACGACCGAACACGAGCCCACGCATCGGGCTCTGGTCGATCTGTGCCACGCCCTGCTGAACTCCAGCGAGTTTTTGTATCGCCCTTAGCCCTCTGCTGTGTTGAGGCAAGCCGCCATGTATCAACGCCCCATCATCGAGATTCC
>JBGSIP010000674.1:0-5092 GCA_041742495.1 Planctomycetaceae bacterium | reverse complement strand
AGGAGCGTGCTGGGGCTTAGAGTTTCGAGGTGACATTGTCTCCCTTTCCGATGACGCCGTTCTTGGCCCGATCGATCACCCGTCCCACGGCCTGATTCGGTTCCAGCAGGACAATTTCGACTTCACCCAGATACTTGGGATCTTCACCCGTGCTCAAACCGGAGCGGTAAACGCTCAAGCGGTGACCACGCAGCAGACCATCGTTTTCACCCAGTGAAATTGTCACAAAGTCAATGATGCCCGAGCGGTTAGGCCGAATGTCCACAATCAGCCCTTCGACGACCGGAGGGGGTTCCTGCAAGGCGGCATACACACTGGGGTCAGTTTCCAGATTGTTGGTACGAACCACTTTGCGCAGATACGCAGCTTCGTCCAGCAGCTTGTTGAAGCGGTCCAGCATCAGCGTGCGCTCAACTTCGTTGTTGAACACTTGGTCTTCCAGTTCAGCGATCTTCGCAGTGGCGGAGTTCAGTTTGTCGTGCAGCGTGTTGTTGGCCTGCCGCTGGATCAGGGCTTCGGATCGACGTGCGTCAGCTTCGTCGGCCGAGATGGACGCGAGCGCCGTCTGCGCCTGCACATCGTTCGCCAGTCGTTCTGTGTCGGCCCGCAGCGCGGCGGCATCGGCGGTCAGCGTGCGATTGGCGGCCTCGGCTCGCTCGGCGCGGCCCTGTTCGTCGGCCAGTTTGCGGTCCAACTCCAGCTTGTAGGCTTCGCTTTCCGCCTGCATCTGGCCGATGGTGTTGTTGGCTGCCTCGAGGGCGGACTTTTGTTTGAGGGCCTCGTCGCGCCAACTGGTCTGGTAGGCAAACACCGCCCCGGCAAAGGCCACAAAGGCCACCCCCAGGATCAATTGCAGGCTGATCAGAATCTTGCCGACAAACGACATTTCGCACCCCTTTGAGAGCGGGCGTGAGCAACCTCACGCTGCCGCAGCCCGGCCATCAACTGTTTTTAGGCCACCCGCCAGCACATCGAACGAACCGCCAGCTTCCCACCAGACAGCGTTCCGCCGGCCGTGGACCGTCGCAGTATCGACCGGCCATCCCGACAGACTTCGCGGGGAGCGTGGTCAAACTTACTCCACAATCACCGTGGCGGAAAAAACATTGAGGCAGAAGAAAATCTGCCGCCTGCGTCGCCCTATTTCCGTAGCACGACGTGGGCCAAGTCTCAGCGGAATCCCAGCGTGGAATCCGCCGACTTCTGTAGTAAATCGAGTGGACCGGTGCACTGACAAGAACTTGAGGCGTCCATTTCTCGCGAATCTAGGAGGACTGCTGACTCTTAAGCTGCCCATTCCGATTCTGCAGGCGACCGAGTGTGCCTTCGAGTCGGTGAATCAAATCTGTCAAATTCGCCTCCAGATCGCTCAGGCGGCGTTGTTCTGCCGAAATCAGCCGCAACTCGTTCTGCACGCGGGAGACATCCTGGCGGCGGGCCTCGAGATCTTTTCGCACCGCCTGAGCGTTGGCTGCCAAACCCAGCCCCTGTCGGTCGGCTTCAACGACGGCTGCACGGACGGCCGCCAATTCCTGCCGCAATTCCTCTTCGCGGGCCGCGACAGCCGCCTGATCCACGCTCACCGTTTGCAGATATTGCTCCAGTTCCATCTTCAGGGCTTCGTTTTCGGCCTGCAATTGCGCTTTCTCAAGCGTGTTCGCGGTTCCGGCGTGGTTGTAGGCTTCCTTCAGCACGATCCCCAAGTGGCGGGAGGTCTTGATCTGCTTGCCGTCGACCCGGTGGGTGGCCGTCCATTCCTGGCTTTCGGCTGCCGGCAGGGGGGCGGTGAACTTGTACGCCTCCAACTCGGCCATATTGGGCCGGAGATTGGGCAGATCGGTGTAGAACACGACCAGGCTGAGCGTGACAAACAGCACGGACATGATGGTCAACAGAAAGGCCATGCCTTTCCCGATCGTCGTCATCGCGCACCTCTCCCGCCGAGAATCAGTCGAATTTCGTAAGTTGGATGCTAGACGGGATTTTTGTCCGGTGTCAATCAGGAATTCCCCGGGGGAAATGGCATTGTCGGAACCCGCCGCCGCAACAGGACATCCGCGGGCAAGAGTGGCCAGGGTGTAGCCAGAGACAATACCCCCCACGTGACCGCCGCATGAACGCCATCTGGGACAGGCGTTTAGGCAATTGTCCGCTGGCTGAAACCTGACGCCGTGGGCGGACAACATGTCGCCCCAGTGACCCTGCGGGGCAATCTCAACTGTTCGTCAAAACTTAACCCCTCCAGCCGCCGCGTCGATTGACGAGCTTGGGGATAACCGGCACGATTGTTAAATCCCGTGACTGGTGGTCGTCAGCTCGGCAGGGGCAAATGCCCGTGTTGTGCTGCGATTCCGGACTTTGCCGGGATGCATTTTCGTCGTTTTTCATTTCGTGGGACGCGCGGGCCAAGCGATGTCGTCCTTCGAGTGCTGAGCACATTGATGACTGTCTGCGTCACCACGGTCTCCGACAAGACGGTTACCGCGCGGCCGAACTTCGTCAGGCGTGAGCCGGCGGTGACCGGTACGTGCAGGCGTCGGGGGAGAGATTGATTCGCGGGTCGGACGGTCGGTTGTGCTTACCAGCTCTCGAAGTCTCGGTGTGCGACGCCGCCCCTGCCTCCGTGGTTCTGCGCATCGCCGGGTCGATTCAACGTCCAAGGACTCTTCTGATGGGTGAGACTGCTTCAGGAGCTGCTCCCTACGTGTTTGAACGTGGGGCCACGCACGTGGTTGTGCAGCTGAACCCGGAATTGAATGACGTGCAATGGGGCGAGATTGAGGCGTTGGGTCGCCGTGTGCTGACCGAGCTCGAAGGCTATCGCGTACCGATGGTCATCGTGGACCTCTCCCCGCTGAGTTATATGGGCAGCGCGATGGTGGCGCTGATCGTCCGGTTGTGGAAAACGGTCAAGGCGGGCGGCGGCAAAATGTCCGTCGTCTGTCCCGACCCCATGGTCCACAAGGTGCTCGCCTTGGCGGGACTCGACAAAGTCTGGCCGATTGTGGATTCGCGTGATCAGGCTCAACAGCAACTGGGTGTCCGCGCCGCAGTGGCGGCTGACGCTCCCAGCCAGGCTCCCCCGGCCTTTCAGGTTGCAGGAAGTTCGGCTCCGCCGCCGGCCTATCTGCTGGCCCCGCCAGCGCCTCCGCCAATTCTCGCCGTGTTGGGATTGATTGCCGGCGTTGTGGGACTGGTTGGCGTCACGCTGTTACTGGCTGGCGGGAGTATTCCCCGCGGCACGAGCTTGGCCATTGCCCTGACAGGTTCTGGCTTGGGCCTGCTGTTCGGCGGGTTGAGTCTTGCCTTCGAACAAAGCCGGTTCAAAGGACTCTCAATTGCCGCGGTGGTCGCGTCGTTGGTCCTGGGGATTGCGGCGGTTGGTCTCGGGAAAGCGGATTTGTTCGGAGCCAGTGCCCCGGCGGGAATCGCAGAAGAGACGTCGGCCGAATCGGCGGATTCCGCAACGCCCCCCGCTGGCGACGCGGCAACAGCTCCCCCGAACGCCGATCCAGAATAGCAACGCAGCGGGGGCCTCGCGTTCGCCTCGTCTCCGGCTGGCAGAGTCGGTGCCCCGCCAGTCGGGGGCATTCAGCGGCTTCTCGGGCGAGTGGGACGCGGGACTCTGGTCGCAGGTTTGCCCCTTGGCCAGCGATCGAATTCCGCAGGCTTGGGGCCCTGGTTCTCACAAGTCAGTCGTGGCCCATCGGTTCTCACACCTTCGTCCTCAGGCAGCAGTCTTTCGTACGCAGGCTTTATCTCACGGTCTTGTGGTCATCGTTTTGCAGGGCCCGACGTTCCGCGTCTTCGCACACATCGGACAGCGCTTCGCCGCCGTACCAGGGAGTCACTCCGTCATGTCCACGAATTCCGCCCCGTCACCTTCGGCCAAGCCCTCTGCGACGCCCGGCGTGACGCGCCAACTGGCACTGACTAAAGAACTCGAAGCGCTGGTCGATGTGGTCGGCCCCGGGCCGCTGGTCGATCTGCTGCTCGAGCGAGCTTTTGACCTCGGCGGAACGGACATCCATTTCGATCCGCGGGAAGATGGTCTCGAAGTCCGTCTGCGGGTCGACGGGATGCTGCATCGCGTGTTGTTCCTCTCGACCGAAATGATGCCGCAGGTCATTTCCCGACTGAAGCTCATGGCGGGGATGGACATCACCGAGCGGCGTCTGCCGCAGGACGGACACATTTCCGAAGCCAAGGTCAAGCAGCACCGCGATATCCGCGTGGGGAGCGGACCGACTTTGTACGGCGAGCGACTCGTCCTGCGTTTGATGCCCGATTCCGAGCGTTACACCTCGCTGGACCAACTGGGCATGACCCAGAATCAGCGCTCCACGGTTGAACGGTTCATCGCCGCGCCGTACGGGATGATTCTCAGTGTGGGACCGGTCGGCAGTGGCAAGAGCACCACGGTCTACAGTTCGCTCGGCGTGTTGAATCTTCCCGGTCGCAGCGTGGTAACGATCGAAGATCCTGTCGAACGACGGGTCACGGGTGCCAACCAGATTCAGGTCGACTCCAAAATCAACTTCAACTTTGTCGAAGCGCTCCGCGGCGTGCTGCGGCAAGATCCCGACGTCATCATGGTGGGCGAAATCCGCGATCCGGAAACGGCTCACATTGCCGTGCGAGCGGGGCTGACCGGGATTCGTGTGCTGTCCACGCTGCACGCCAACGATTCCACCGCTACCATCGACGTCTTCCGCGATTTTGGCATTCCGCCGATGTTCATCGCGGACAGCGTCAACTGCATCATTGCCCAGCGTCTGCTTCGCAAGAACTGCCAACAGGCTCGGGAAGAATTTACCCCCGATGCGGCCACCTGCGAGTTTCTCGGCATCGACCCGGCGACCGCGGCCGAACATCGGCTGGTGCGGGGCATCCCCGCGGACTGCAATTTTCACACGGGTTATTCCGGGCGGACGGGTGTCTTTGAAGTGCTCGGCATGACGCATGAAATGCGCGATGCCGTGCTGATGGGCCGTTCCAGCCGAGAGCTTTCGGCACTCGCCCAAAGTCAGGGAATGGAGACGCTCGAACATTCCGCCCGTCGCCTTGTGTTGCAGGGAATCACGACGCGCGA
>JBGSIP010000673.1:0-2866 GCA_041742495.1 Planctomycetaceae bacterium | reverse complement strand
GAGTGGCTCACCGACGTACGCCCGGTCACCACGGACCTGGGGTTACAGGCCGCCGACCGGGAGCCGTACCTCCAGATCATTCGCTGGGCCGCTGACCTCCCGGCAGAACAGGTGCGTACCGCAGCCCAGGCGTTTCTGGCGGCCCGCTCCGCGACGGTGAATTGGCCGGCCTCAGCGGGACGCCCGTTGCCGTTGTTTGTCGATCTGTTTCGCCATCCGGACGTCTATCAAGGGCAGGCGGTGGAGCTCCGTGGGCATGTCCAGCGGGTCGTGGAGACCCATTATGAGGCCGCCGACGGCACCACTCAGGCCTCCTACGAATTGTGGCTGTACACCGACGGTTCACTCTCGAATCCGTTTGTGATTCTCACTCACAGCATTCCTCCCGGATTGCGGCAGACCGATGATGTCCAAAGTGGCGTGGAAGTGCTCGGGTTCTTTTACCGCCTGTACACGTATCGGGCCTCCGACGGTCATCGCCGGGCTCCGCTGGTGTTTGCGGCACAGGTGACGGCACCCCCGCCCGTCGACTTGCAACTGGAAGCGAAGCCAACCGGCTTGACGCCTCCTGTGGTGGCGTTGTTGCTGCTGGCCGGTGGGGCGATTGTCGTCACAGTCGTCATTCTGGCGGGCTCGAGTGGGCGACGACGAAATCTGCCGGGGGCAGCGCAGAGACTGGACACGAACCTGTCGCCTCCGTTGACGACCGGACCGGATTTCATGGTCGGCCAGCCGATTGCCGCGGATGATGTGGATCTGACCGCGCTGTTTGCAGACAACCAACCGGAAGAACGCCCGGTGGCACCGCTGCCGCCCCCCGCCGATAAGCCCCCGCAGCCTGAAAGTCGCTCGGAACCGTGATCAAGCTCGCCGTACTGATTTCCGGAGGCGGAACCACGCTCGTCAATCTGATGGCTCACATCGCCGACGGACGGGTTCCCGCTGAGGTGGTGCTGGTCATCGCCAGTCGTCCCGACTGCCGGGGCGTCGAGCGGGCGCGCGAATTGGGGCTTCCGTGCGTGGTGCTGGCGAGAAAGGGTTTCCCGTCCGTCGAGGTCTACAGTGCCATCGTGTTTGAACAGTGCCGCGCCGCAGGGGTCGATCTCGTGGTGCTGGGGGGCTTCTTGTCGCTGCTGGAGATCCCCGGCGACTTTGCCAATCGCGTGATGAACATTCACCCGTCGCTGATTCCTGCGTTTTGCGGGCATGGCTTCTACGGCCATCACATCCACGAGGCCGTTGTCGCCCGTGGGGTAAAGGTCACCGGGTGCACAGTTCACTTTGCCGACAACCAATACGATCACGGTCCCATCATCCTGCAAAAAGTCGTCCCCGTGCACGCGGAGGACACCGCCGAGGACGTCGCCGCCCGGGTGTTTGCTGCCGAGCAGGATGCCTTTCCCGAGGCGATTCGATTGTTTGCAGAGGGCCGGCTGAGCGTTCGTGGCGGGACGGTCTTCGTGGAAGGCCCGGCCTAGCGAAGCCTGGGTTGGGGCACGCGGTCCCTGTGTCGAGCGATTTGCTGAAACCGCATCACATCTGGGCGGGTCTAGCTGGTGCGTGGCAGGCAAGCGACCTGGATGAATGCCTGCTCGCTGCACATCGAAACCCGGGGGTGAATCCATGCGAGTGCTTCGCCGTGTTGTTGTGGTTGCGGCCGTGTTATTGGTGATTCGGTCCATCACCTCCGGGGCCGACTATCCTGCGATCCCTGCCAAACCGGTCCCCGGCACATTTTTGGCGAAGGTTCAATCACAGGGCTACGCGCGAACCGCGTATGTCCACATTCCCAAGGGATACGACCAGGTGACCCCCCCGCCGCTGGTGTTGGCGCTGCACGGAGGCGGGGGAGACGGGTCGAACATGCTCGAAGCCAACGGCTGGGTTGCCCAGTCGGACAAGCATGGCTTTCTCCTCGTGTGTCCCAATGGCCTACCCGCCCTGCCGGGAATGCCGGCGAACTTTCGCGCGAATCCGCCGGTGTGGAACTCCGGGCAACTGAAGCCCGGCGCGCCGAGGACCCGCATTGACGACGTGGCATTCGTGCGGCTGTTGCTGGATCAGCTTGCCAGCCAGGTCCCCTTCGACCCAGCGCGGCTGTTTGTCACTGGCCACAGTAACGGGGGCGGGATGAGCTTCCGTCTGGCGTCGGAAATGCCAGAACGAGTCGCCGCCATGGCGACCGTGGCGGGAATTGTGGCCGTGACTGTGCCGCAGGTGGACCCGCCCATGCCGACGCTCTACATCTACGGCACCAAGGATCCTCTCCTGCCGATGGCCGGGGGGGAGTCCTCCACTCCCTGGGGTTCACGCAAGACGCCGCCCGTGCAGGAAGCACTGTCGGGCTGGGCGGCCATGCTCGGTTGCGCGCGCGAACCCCTGCTGCGCAGTGAGAATGGCGACACCCGGCAGTTCGAATATGTCTCCGAGACGAATGGCCCGTCGCTCACGGCGTACTTTCTGGAGGGGCACGGTCATCACTGGCCAGGCACCCGCAGCGTCTTGCCGGAGACCGTGATGGGGCCCAACAAGACCAAGCTGAATGCTACGGAAACCATTTGGGAGTTCTTCGAGCGGTCGGGCGCCCGCGGAGAATGATGCCGGGCCGGCAAGGCGCTGGAACAACGACTTTTCGACCAAATCCGGACGCAGGCAGGCGACAGTCCGGGCAGCCAATTTGATCAGAATTTCTCCGGCCGACCTCCGCCAGAAGTCGGCAGTCCGCTGTAAGTGTTTTTGGGAACACAGTTTATGGAAGCAGGGCGGTCGCGAAAAAACTTTCGGCAGCAGGATTGACGCTGTGGGAGCCGATGTTATGATTCCCTGCTCACAACAACTGATCGCTGGTGATTCATTGAATCTTCCG
>JBGSIP010000672.1:0-11183 GCA_041742495.1 Planctomycetaceae bacterium | reverse complement strand
ACTCGATCGACATCCGCGATCTCTACGGCGCCCGGACCAAAGAGGGAGATTTTTCACTCGCACTGGAACTGGCAGCCCCCGGAAGTATGCAGGTCGATGAACTCGCCGACGAACTGACCCGGCTGGCCGAAGCGCATCACTTGCGCATCGAAATCCGCTCGGAAGAAGCGTTTACGTCGGTTGGTGGCGGGACAGTGATGTCTCCGCCTGCCATGTCCACCCACGTCGGCCGCCCCCGCCCGCGCTGATTTCTGCGGCGACGATCAACCCGCGGCAGACTCGGCTCCGACCACCCGAAACGGCACGTATTGCGGCGCGGCGACCAGCAGTCCCCCCAAAAACTGCAGTCCGTGTTGAATCTCGTCCTGTTGCGCCGCCCACTCCTGGTGCCATTCGGTTTCGACCACCACCAGCCGTTCCTGACAGCTCGAAAGTCGGTGCAGGACGCCCCGCAGGCGGTCGACCCCGCCCAGAGCGGGAGCACCCGCAGAAACGTCAGCCGAGGTCCCGGGAACAGCGTTCATAGTCAGACAACCTTCAGGGGGATGCAGGCAGCTCAACGCAAACAGCACGCCGTCACAGCACACGCTGGCTCGCCAGACTCGCAGGCACCCGGCGGCCACATCAACTGGGTCCGCCGCAACAACCGTAGGTCGGCAAGGGAACGAGCGGGACACGGCGACAGCGAAAATCAGGACGACCACCACATGATTGCGTCAGGACTGCCGCTATTGATCGGCTGGCAGGCAGGGCAGGTTTGGCAATCGATTCCACGTGGGCAGGATAAACAGGACTGGCAAAGCTGGAGGCCTTACACTCGGAACAGCCGGCACCTCGGCGCGACTTGGCCTTCTGCTCGCTGGCCACCCCGGTTTTCAATCAACCTCGTTTCGAGTCCCCGCCCGGAGCGGGTATCGCGGACCCTTTCACTGCCGTCAGCGTCCAGTGGCGATCTGAAGTTTCACAGACCGTAAGTGATTTCCACGGAACGTGTTGCGCGTCCTCTGTGACTTCGTCCACTGTCAAGGCGGCCGCCAGCGACTGTCGTAGCAGTTGCTGTTGCACCTCCGTAGCCCCGGAAGCATGCAGGGTTACCAACGCTTCGAGATCCGCCGCGGTGTCGGGGCGCCGCAAATCGCGGACAAATAGACAGCCCCCCGGTGCCAGCACGCGATGCGCTTCCCCCCAAACAGGAGCGGGGGCCGGCAGATGGTGTACCAGACTATTGCTCATCACGGCGTCAAAGGCGCCGTCCGCAAACGGTAGATGCAAGGCATCGGCCATCACCAAATGCAATCGCGGCGTCAATCCCGCCCGTTCGACATGGCGAGCGGCAACCGCAAGCATCTCTTCGCTCAAGTCGGTCGCCACGATGTCCAGCAAGGGAGCCCGTCGACAGACTTCCAGCGCAATCAGGGCCGTCCCTGTCCCGACGTCGAGCACGCGCCCGCCGGCGCTAGCTCCCCAGACCGCCAGAAAATCGGTGGCAAACCGGGCGTTCACGGCCGTATGGTCCATCGCGTCGTACTCCGCCGCTTCGGCCGCGGAGTCCATGATTTCCGGTTCCAGCACGCGTTCCAACATCGCCAGTTCGCTCACTTCCCACAGGTTCGGACCGATCGAGCGAATTTGCGTTTCGCCTCCCGTCGGCCATCCCCTACGATCGTACTACGCCCCGGCCGGCAGGATGAGTCTGTGTCACGCCCGTGAAGACGGCAGGCTGTCCGCCGGTGGAGACCTCGTATGCCAGGTGTGATTGTTCTGTGATTGTTCCTCCCTCCAGCACCACCCTCGATCGTGTCGCGCCCCAAAACGGCACAGCACACGGTGGCGGGTCGACTGGCGGTGCTCCCCCCAGCGCCGCACCGGCCGCACGCACTCCGGGATTCTTCCGCCAGGCGTGCGAAATGCTGGTCCTGCTGGGGTTGAGTGTGACGTTCATCCGCGGCTTTGGCATCGAAGGGTTTGTGATCGCAACCGGCTCGATGGCCCCTAATTTGCGCGGAGTACACCGACAAATCCGCTGCCCGAGTTGCGACTGGCAGTTTGCCGTCGGAGCCGCCGGGGAAGCCCAGCAGGCGACGGTGGTCGGCTGCCCGCATTGCGGCCAAACACGGATCGATATCAGCGAAGTCCCCCCGATTGACGGCGACCAGATTCTGGTCAGCAAACTGGCGTTTGCCCTGCGGCTCCCCGACCGGTGGGAACCAGTGGTGTTTCTGGACCCGGAAAATCTGGGTTCGGCGTTCGTGAAACGAACCGTCGGCCTACCCGGAGAAACCATTGCCGTGCAAGAGGGGGACATCTGGGCCAACGGCCTGCGGCAAGTAAAACCCTATCTCTCACAACTGGCGACTCGCATCCTCGTCGCCGAGTTGGCGACCAGCACCTGGGAGCTGCCGACGACCGACGCGGGAGACGCCTGGCCGCCGCGCTGGGAACCCCATCTCCCGGAATCCCGTTGGACTGTCTACGGCGACCAGCTCGTTTACACGGCCATCGAACCGGCGTCCCTGCCCTCGCACACACCTGTTGAAACACCAGCGGACGCTCAGCCACCAGCGCCCGCGGAAGCTTCGCAGTTTCCGGTGACGCCGTTGTCGGAAACCACGACGGCCTCTGCCGCCAGCCCGGACTGGCTCGATTTCATTCCCGGTCGCGGCACCTGGATCGAAGACCTCACGGGGTACAAAGCCGGTGATCAGGAATTTTCCCGGGAACGGGTCGACGATTTGTGCGTCCAAGTCGAAGTCCCCGCCTCCTCGCGGGGGCAATTGACAATCCGGCTCGAAGACCCCGGTGGTCCGCTGGACTGCCGGATCGATTTTGCAACAGCCCACGGGAGCGTCGTCGATCAGCGGGAGCGATTGTTGGCCGAGTTCGCTTGGCCGGCCGCTCCAGCGGGCAGCGAGGGAGTCCAGACGTGGGAATTCGGCAATTTCGACGGGTGCTTGCTGGTCGCCTCGGATGGGCGACCGCTGGTGGAGTCCGTCGAGATTCCCCGGTCGACGAACACCGCCAATCTCGACAAAGCTGCGGCCGTCAGGCTGGGCTGGTCGGGAGCCGACGGCGTGGTCACCGGGGTGCAGGTGTATCGTGATGTTTACTTTTTGCCCTCGTCCGAGGAGCCCACACGGACCTGGACGCTGGGCCCGGACGAACTTTTTGTGCTGGGCGACAACTCGGAAATTTCCTTAGACAGCCGAGTCTGGCCGGCGGGGTCGGTCCGCGTTGGCCAATTGATTGGGCGCCCATTGTGCGTGCATCTGCCGTCGCGGCCCGCGTTGCTCACACACGAAGGGGGCCGGCGGGTGCTGCGGCTGCCTGACATTTCCCGGATGGGCTGGATTCACTAGAACTGACGACCGGCAGGGGGTGCCGGTGTGACAAGCTGGGGACACTGCTGGCTGTGGCCAGTCAGTTTTCCCCAGTTCGTTGTACTCACACCACCCGCAGCATCGAAATCGCGGAAGGATCGGCGGGATGACAGCACAGCACAGCGGGTGGAAGTTCTGGTCCAAATCCAAGGCACCATCGACGCCCAAGCCGCCTCCGCGCCCCGTGTCGCAGCGGGAGAAGAATCGCGAGCTGGTCGAAGCCCTGGTCGTGGCCTTCCTGGCCGCATTTCTCATCCGCACCTTCGAAGCCGAGGCCTTTGTCATCCCCACGGGTTCGATGGCACCCACCCTGTTTGGGCGACACAAGAGCGTGGCCTGCGACCAGTGCGGCTACCATTTTGAAGTGGGTGCGAGCAGCGAAATCAATATCGGCGGATACATCTATCCGACGCAGCGCGTGCATCGGGGCATTTGTCCGAACTGCCGCTTTGCCTCCGAACGAGTGCTGCCCGTGGCCGCGAGCGCCGGAGACAGAATTCTGGTCAACAAGTTCGCCTATGAAATGGCCGAACCAAACCGGTTTGACGTCGTCGTCTTCAAATTCCCTGAAGACGCCAAGACGAACTACATCAAGCGGCTGGTCGGCCTGCCCGGCGAAACGCTGATCATCCAACGCGGCGATGTGTTGCGCAAAACGGAAGCGGGTGAGGTCGAAATTCTGCGCAAAGACTCGCTCGACAAACAGCGAGATATTCAGATCGTGGTCTACGACGACCGTCATCCAGCCCGCGGGTTGCTCGATTGCGGCTGGCCTGAACGCTGGGCTGGGGTGCTCCCCACCATTGGCGACAACCCGGTCAACTCGGTCGGCGGGTGGTCCGAAACTCCCACCAACTGGCAACGCGACGCAGAAGCCCGCACCTATACGCTGTCGGGCGAGGGCGCGACAGCGGCCGATCCGCAATGGCTGCGCTATCGGCACTTTGTTCCCAATCAGGAACAGTGGAATATGTGCCTGGAAGGGACTACGCAGCCGTTCCAGCCGCGGGCCCGCATGATCAGCGATTTCTGTGGCTACAACGCCGTCCGCACTTTTGATGACCTGCAGCACAGCTTTTCCGTCGGGGAAACCGATGGAGCCTTCTGGGCCCCGGACATCGGCGTGTCAGCACGCATTCAACTGGCTGGGCCGGCTGGGAACGGGGCTTCTCGCGAGCTGGTGCTCGAACTGGTGGAAGGCGTGTATCGCTACCGTTGCCGGCTCGATTTTGAACGCCGGGTGGCCGCCATCACGCTGACCGACACCCAGCAGAATGGACAGGAAGAACGGGTGCTCGGCGAAGTGCCGCTCACCGTCACACCCACGTCCGACTTCACTGTCGAGTTTCACAACGTCGACGATCGTCTGGCCGTGTGGATTGATGACGATCTGTTGCCCTTCGGTGCGCAAGGCGAATACCGCCGGCTGCCCACCGACAATCGCGATCCCGATCTCGCCGATCTGGCTCCGATCGGCATTGCCGCTGTGGGGTTGAATGCGACAGTGTCGAACCTCGTGGTGAAGCGCGATATCTATTATCGCGGCGAACCCGGGAGCGTGATGATGGATGGCTCGAACGCGCGGTTGCGCGACCTGGGCAATCGACTGGACACACCCAACAACTGGGCGGCCTTTTATGCGACGATCGAAAGCAAGCTCGACTACCTGACTTTCGAGATTCCCGAGAACGAATATTTCGTGCTGGGGGACAACAGCCCGATGAGTCGCGACAGCCGTCTGTGGGTGACCACTCACACGGTCCCGCGGAACAATCTGGTCGGCAAGGCGTTCTTCGTGTACTGGCCCGATCCGATTGCCTTTGCCGGGCCCGAGGGAGCCGGTTTCCCCCTCCGCTACCATCGCACGTACACCAACGAAGTCCTGGAAGGCAAGAACCGGTTCGGCGACGAAGAAGTCCCGTATCCGTCGCTGTCGCTGCCATTTGTGCCAAACGTCTGGGACATGCGACAGATCCGCTAGTTCTCAGCCGCGCTTACCTGCGAGCCACGCGATCCCGTTATCTGTCGTCACGGAGGACGATCTGATGCCGATTCTCGAATGTGTCAATCTGGTCAAGGACTATCCCGGCAAGCGCGCCGTCGATGGTGTCAGTTTTGACGTGGAGCCGGGTGAAATTGTCGGTCTGCTGGGCCCCAACGGAGCCGGCAAGACGACCACCTTCCGCATGGCCAGCGGTATGGTTTCGCCCACGCAGGGGAGCGTGTTCCTCAAGGGGGTCGATGTGACCCGCTGGCCCATGTATCAGCGGGCGCGCAACGGGATGGGCTACTTGCCACAGGACCAGAGCATCTTTGTGAAGCTCAGCGTCGAGCAAAATCTTTTGGCCGTCCTGGAGTTCACGGCCCTCACCCGACGCGAACGCCGCGAGAAAGCCGACACCCTGCTGGGCCAGTTTGGACTGACCAAGAAACGTCACCAGACCGCTTCCACGCTGTCGGGGGGAGAGCGTCGCCGGCTGGAGATTGCCCGCTGCCTTGCCACCGATCCGGAACTGATTCTGCTGGATGAACCCTTCACCGGCATCGACCCGGTGACCATCAACAACATTCAGGACATCATCGCGGAACTGCGGGATCAGGGAATTGCCATCCTGCTGACCGATCACCGCGAGCGTGAAACGCTGACCATCACCGACCGCAACAACATCATCTGCGCGGGAACTGTTGTCTGTTGTGGCGACGCCAAGACGGTGCTCAACGACGAGCGGGCTCAGCGGCTTTATTTCGGGACGCGATTCGACGCCGGATCGATCATCGGCGAACGATCCACGTTTCGCACCACAGATTCTGCGGCCGCCGGTCCCGAATCGTTCTCCCGGGCCGCATAACGTGCCGCCACGCACATCGGCAGCAGCGGTGGCGGCAGCGGGCGCGGGCATCACATCAACGGGTTACCGCCGTTGGTCAACGTCGCAAGTCACTACTGGCTCATCCACGTCTGTTTGTCAGCCATCGTCGATCACAGGGTGGCACGGCTGGCTTGTCCAGCCGTGAGGTGATTTGCAAGTCAGGCTGTGCCTGACGGGAGAGTCTTTCTCCGTGGCTCTGTGCCTCGGTGAGAACCAATCAGAAATGCACCAGCCGGGTTGCGTGGACTCTGAAATCAACGTTGGTTTCCGGCCGCTACATGAATCGTACGTTCGCGACACAAGTGATGATCTCACGGAGCCACAGAGTCACGGAGAGGCATGAACAGCCTCGCTCGCAGGTCGGTGGGGAGTTCAGTGACTAAGCGACCCGATGGCGCGCTGGCGTCAGGCAGAGCCAAGCCGATGGAATTTTCTCAATCGAGTTGTCCGCCACAACAATGAGCGACGTTGCGTCAGCAGGTCAGGCTGTGTCCGACGGCAAAGTCGCACACGCATCGTTCGTCAGGCACAGCCTGACCTACGGTTCCATCCACTGCTATTTGTCAGCCATTGTCGATCGCAGGGTGGCACGGCTGGACGAGCCAACAGTGGCACCCAACGTGACCCCGACGATGCCTGACACTCAAAGATAGACGGACCACTACGACGGACAACACCAGAGGGTGTCATTCAAAACGTAATTCGCAGCCATGCGCGCCGCTGGCGGTCTGCGGTCAGACGCTGGTGCTCCAGGCAGTCGGCCAGACTCATCACGGGAATTTGACTGTAGACGGTACGCGAGCCCACGCGGATCGTGAGTCGCTTGTCGAATGCAATCAGGTCCGGGCCCAGCCAGACCGATGCCTGCCGACCGCCGGGACGAACCCGGATCGAATTCCCCGGGGTGATTTCGCCGGAGATCACCAGCGGGTTGCGTCGGGCACCGGGCGGAGGATTCAGCATCGTCACCGGCCATTCGTCGACGGCCAGCCAATGCCAGTGTGCTTCTGACGGACGCAGTACCTTGGCTTCGAACTCAGCCACGGGGACCGTGCGGGTCAGTTGCTGCATCCAGTCGAACAATCGAAAGATCTCTTCGTAATAGTGTTCGCGGCCGCGGCCTTTGAACTCGGCGTAGATGACGTCGTGGCCGTACCGCATCATGCGGTTGAAGATTTTTGCATTCTCTTCGAGCAGACCACCGTCCAGTTCGCCACTGATGACGTACCACGACAGTTGTTTGCCGTTGTCCCAGTAATCCTGGCAGAGATTCTCACACAGCCCGCAAATGGGGATCACCCCGGCAAACTGATCGGGTCGCGACATGCCGATGTCAAAGGCGGCAGTCGCACCGACACCGTGCCCTGTGAGAAACACGCGATTGCTGTCGACCCGGAAGCGACGACGGAGATCAAGCAGGGTGGCGTCGATGACCCGCGGCCCATACATGCCGTAGTCATAGCGCGTCGCATCGGCTGCGAGATACTCGGGAGCGACCACAATGAAGCCCCGGCGCTGGGCGAGTCCCGGCTGGGCCGCAGTGCCGCCCCACCACTCAATCTGCTCGGCGGCAGAACGTCCCGGATCGCGGAGTGTGATGATGACAGGGTAATTCAAATGCGGCGAATACTCGGTCGGTAACTGAACGGCATACTTGACTGTTGTGCCTCCTGCCAGCGGGGCTTCAAACTCGGTGACTTCCCCGGACGCCAGCGGCGCGGTTTCAATGGTTGGCGGAAGTTCGTCCAGCAAGTGACCGACCGCTTCCGGACCGATTCCTTCGATCTGGTGCAACTGCGAGACAAGCACGTTCTGTGTCACGGAGTTGTCCGTGCGCAGGTACTCCAGCATGACGCGGCGGGCCTCGGCGTAGTGCAGAGCCTGCGACAAACTTTCGCGCGCCTGCGCGGCTCCGACCAGCCAGCCACTGTACCCCAACGCGAGTTTTTCCTCCGCGGAGGCTTGCGGATCCCGGTCCGCGGCGAGCATCGGTTCCAGGCGGCGCAACGTCTCAAACGAAATTTGCCGTACGACTTCGCTGCGCAACTGGCTGACCTGCGCACGCATGTCTTCGTCGGTGACCTCGGCCTCCCAGGTCCCCAGCAGCGTGATGGCGCGCTCGGCCCGTTCCAGTGCCTGCTCATATTCCGTGCGCAACTGATCCACGGTCTGCAGGACGGACGAATTCACGTCCTGCCGCGGAAGGCGATTGAGTGTTTCGTACACCAGTCGATGTTGACCACTCAAGCGGCGCAGCGTCAGTTCATCCAAAACCTGCTGAGCCTGCCGTTGTCGGAGTTCAATCGCCAAGTCTTCGGTCTGGCGGACAAGTTCTGGAAACTGCGCCCCGATTTCGACCAGTTCACGCTGGGCCAGTTGATATTGCTGCGCCTCAATCAGAAAGCGGACGACCGACAGGCGTTTGCGGGCATCGTCCCGGTCAATGGCGCGGTGCAGAATCGCCAGCAGTGTGTCGGGGGGGAGCGACGCTGTGCTCAAGCCCGATTCCCACTGATGGGTCAGCCCCTTGAGCAAAATTCGTTCGGGCGTGATCTCAGTGATTCCCTGGACCACCTCGAGCGTGCGTCCCCCTTCCACCTTCAGCGTGAGCGTTCGGCGACCTTCAGGAGAGAACGGAGTGACGTCTGCCACGCCGCCCAGAATCTGCACAAACCGGTCGCGACCCCGCACCGCCTGCGTGATTTCAAATCTCTCGAATGACTCCAATTCGCCGCCAATGACCACCTCTTCACATTGGCGAGAGGCGACAAAATACCGGCGAATTCCGTCGTCAATCAGGCGAAACTCGTAGACGGGGACCGCGCCGCCACTGTTGGTGCGGGCCGTGTTGATCGTCATGCCAGCCACGGGCTCCACGCGACCATTGAGCCGCATGCCGTTCTTGAGCAGCACGTGCCCCGCGGTCGCCGGGTCAGCGGCAGCCAGAAACGGGCTGATGGCGGCCAGGCACAGTACAACGCGCATCTGAATCGAACGGCAAAACCCCAGCGGCATTGCATCCCTTCGCAAAATTGCACCCCCTCACCAGGCAGACTCCCTCGACGTCGGCAACGACCAACTCGCTTCGGGTCAGGCGACGGCCGCGCCGTTAGCCGGATGTCGACCTCCGGACCATTGGCTGACAATTCCGGGTTGCGGAAACCGCATTACAATCACCCCGGCCCCGACGGGCCACCCCAAGTTGCCGCACCACCAGTTTTTGGCGGAGTCGCAATTCAGGCTCTCCGTCTCCCACCTGACGAAGCACCGCAGCGCGAAAGCCCTTGATGAGATACTGCACCCAGTCGAAGTGGCTGCCAACCGCCCTGTCTGTGTTCGCCCTGTGGTGTGCAGCGACGGGCTGCCACGAGACTCCTCCCGCGCCGCCGGAGGTCACCGCTCACACTGACACAAACGCACCTTCCACGTCGCCGGACGCTGCCCCAGCCTCCGCAGCTTCTTCGCAGACTGCGCAGCCGTCCCAATCAGCGACCACCGGCCCTGTCAGTTGGCCAACGGACGACGCTGACCGGACCGATGGCTCTCTGGCACCGATCGAGGAGGGTTTTCGACTGTTGTCGCTGGAGGAGTTCGACTTCGTGAGCAAGACGGCCGGTGAGACCTCACCTTTTTCCGAGCCGCGGGCCGGCCTGCTCCGCTGCGTCGGGTCGCCGCGGGGTTACCTCGTCAGCCGGGACACGTTTACGAGCTACGAAGTGCGATTCGAGCTTCGTTACGTCTCCCGGCCCAGCGATGGCGAAGAGGAACGGAACAAAAGCAACTCCGGCCTGCTCATTCACGTGCACGGGCCCGCCAAGGTCTGGCCCGCGTGTATCGAAGCTCAGGGCCGCTGGTTTGATGTGGGCCAACTGAAGACCAACGGGGGTTTGCCGCCGCTGGAGATTCAGGAAGATCTCTCCGCCAGAGAAGCAGCCCGCCGGCCACTGAACGAATGGCAAAAGTTTGAGGTCACGGTCGATCCCGCCACCATTGTCGCCCGGTGGAATGATCGTGAGATTTGCCGTTCAACGGCTCTGCCGGTCACCTCTGGTCACCTTGGGCTGCAGGCAGAAGAATTTCCGTACGAAATCCGCGACCTGAGAATGCGCCCCCAGGACTGACATCAGAGCGGGGCGGCAGCGTGAGCCCAGCCCCGCCGCAGTTGTGCCACTCCTGAGGCGCAACCGGTCACTGCTCCTTTTTTTTCACAAAAAAACCTCCGTTGCCGCGGTCCCCCTGCCGCGACGGAGGTTTTTTCGCATTCCCTACGACCGAAACGTCGGGAGTTTCCGGAGCAATCCCAAAAATCGTTTCCAGAGGACCATTCGGCACAACCGATACAGACTAACGCGGACCTGCCTCATGTCGGCACGTTGCCAACTGCGGCGGTGAGTTCGCTGTCTGTCCGCGGCGTGGCAACTCGCGTTGCTTCGTCCGCAGAACGATCACCGGACTTTCTCCAGAGTTCGAATTCATTTGATCGTTCACAGATCGCGCCAGGATTTTGCCGTCGAAACCTTTCGGCAGCGGGCATGTCAGGATCACCTTGTTCCGAAGTGCCGCTATGAACATTGCGAGGGGGGAAGCCGTGTCGCGTCCAATCCTGAAACACATTCCGAAGCTCTCCGCGGCCGCCTTGCTGGCTGCGCTGTCAGCCGGCTGCCAGTTGACGTCGGCAGTGACCACGGCCGTGACTCCAAGTCCGTTTCGAGAGTTACCTTCCAATCGCGAAGGACTGACACAGCAACGCATGCTGGAGATTGCCGCCACGTTTGAGTCGCAAAATCGCGATCGTGAAGCCTTGGGGCTGTACCGTTCGATCGCCAAGAGTTCGCCCAACAATCAGCTCGCCCGGGAAAAGGTGCTTGCCCTGACCGAGCGGATCAAGAACGGTCCGCCCGCCGACGAAGGCATGTCACGCACACCCGGCACACTG
>JBGSIP010000671.1:0-2018 GCA_041742495.1 Planctomycetaceae bacterium | reverse complement strand
ACCGACGATCGTCGCCTGGCGGGAGTTTCGCGCCCGCGTCCGTCCGCTGGGACGCCACTTGCGGCCGGCCTGAGACGCTCCGCTTGCTGGTATCACGCCCTCGCCCCTGCTTCACGTGGTTTCATGGCTGCACGTCTTGTGCGACTCACTCACTCACTGACGGCGAGCCAAAACTCGCTCGACCCGCGGATGATAACGCAATTCCGCCGCGAAGTTGAGACCGATCGAGGGCGTCGAACGGGTGCTCCTCGCAGATTTTTGCCAGTTCCAGCAGTCCAGCGTTCCGCGTCTGGTGGACTCAGTCCGTGGGCGGGGGGGACTTGGTTCAGGGGAGACCGAGGGCTGGGCGAATGAACAGAAACGTGCCGGCCGTAATGAGTGGCACACCCAGTAGATTCAGCCAGAAGCCATACCGGCACAAATCGGCAATCCGCAATTTGCCAGATGCAAACACAATCGCATTGGGCGGCGTAGCGACCGGCAGCATGAACGCGCAGCTGGTCGCCAGGGTGGCCGGCACCACGAGCAGTCGCGGATCGACGCCCACTCCCACCGCCAACGATACCAGAATGGGTGCCACGGCGCTGATCGTGGCAATGTTGCTGGTGAATTCCGTGAGAAAGGTCATGGTCAGGCAAACAATGGCGACCATCAGCCACACCGATTGGCCCACGAGCACCTCGTTCAGGCCCGCGCCGATCCACTCCGCCAGTCCGGTGGCCTGGAATCCGCCAGCCAGTGCGAACCCGCTCCCCACCAGAAACATCACTTCCCAGGGGAGTCGACGAGCGGTAGGCCAGTCCATCAATGGCAGCCCGCGGCCGTTCTCGTCCCGCTCACCCGAGGGGAGCAGGAACATCACAAACACGGTTCCGATGACCACGGTGGAGTCGTTTGCATAGGTTGCCGAAATGGCCGCCGTCGTGGAGCGTCCCAGCCATTCAATCCAGACCGCCGTAAATTGCCCCCAACCTGGAATCTGAAACGACCCCGGCGATCCCATGGGCGTCCGGAAGGTCCACAATAGCGCCGTGATTCCGAACAAGAACGCCATGCGCCACTCCGCCTGACTCATCCGCCCCAACGCGGCCAGTCTGTCGGCGATCCGCTGCCTCAGCTGGCTCGATCGCGTTGCGTTGGCCCCATCCATCTGTTTGGGCAGTGACCAGCTCAGGAACAGATATGCGCAGACCAGGTAGGCGAGGCAGATTGGGCCGCAGCCAAACAGCCATTGGGACATCGAGATCGCCGGAGTACCGGGCGCCATCTCGCGCAGAACCGCCACCGCCTGTGCATTTGTCGGCGTCCCCACCAGTGTGGACATTCCGCCCAGGCTCGCCGAATACGGAATCGAAATCAGCAACGGGACCGCGATTCGGCCGGACACGGGAGTCACGGTCCGGTTCAGTGGTTGCCGCTGGTCCTGCTCAGGTTGCGGATCGTCCTGTTCGTCGTCCAGGGTCATCAGCAATGCCAGAGCAATGGGCAGCATCAGCAGCGTGGCAGCGGTGTTGCTGATCCACATCGAGAGCCCACCGGTGGCCAGCATAAAGCCCAGCATCAACCGACGGGGACTCGTCCCCACCGTGTGCATGATGGTCAGCGCCAAGCGTCGATGCAGGCCCCAGCGTTCGATTCCCAGAGCGAGAATGAAGCCCCCCAGGTACAGCAGCACCTGGTCATTCATGTACAGCCGGCTGACTTGTTCCGCGGGGAGAATCCCCAGTAGCGGAAACAGGACCAGCGGCAAAAATGCCGTCGCCACCAAAGGAATTTGTTGCAGCACCCACAGTCCCGCCATTAGCAGCGTCACGGCCAGCAGTCGCAAGGCTTCCGGACTCATTCCGCCTGGAGCCGGCACCAGCAGCAACGTCAGGCTCGCGGCGACCAGCAGCGCGTGCAGCACCGCGAACAGAATAACCTGGCGAGCTGGCATGAATCCACGGGTCTCCGCAGGGAACATCGACGAGTGTTTCGACACTTGGGCAGCCGCAGGACCGAATGGATCTCAGCCGGGG
>JBGSIP010000670.1:0-1799 GCA_041742495.1 Planctomycetaceae bacterium | reverse complement strand
CGCGGCATGGCTTTGGCATGGCCATCGTGCGTGGCGGGCAGGTCATCTCTGGATCACATCACGCGGCGGGGGAGATTGGTCATTGGCGCTGGCCCGCGCCGCATGGCTCCGGACTCCTGCAGGATTCTCTCTCGGCGCCTGCCGTTTGGCAGCGGCTCACGGGACAGCCAGCGACCGCCCCCTGGCCGGACGACCTGTACACCGCACTGGCCGCGCACGCATGGGACGACACCCCGGCCTGGCAGGACCTGACGCGCGACTTCGGCACGCTGCTGGGACAGTTGCAATTGCTGCTCGACATCCCGCACTACTTTTTGCATGGGCCATTGACGGCGCTGGGCGAACGATTCTGCCTGGCCGTCCAACACGCCACCATCTCTTACGCTCCCTCGCTCGCGGGCCGCATTCCCGCCCTCGTGACATCGACACTGGAGGACAATGCGGGCGCTCTGGGTGCCGCCAGCGTCGCCATGGAAGCCTGGGAGCCAGACGAGGCTGTGGTGTCAGTAGCGAGCAACCACCAGTAACACTTCTCGCAGCGTTCGACTTCTATTGCCCTGCGCAGAACGTCAGTCCAGTCCACCCATCCACCCCACGCCGCCCCAGCGGCACGTGCCTTTGGCGGTGCCCGCGACCATTAGGGAGCAGTACCTGCCGCGGTCCCACTCGGCAGTTCCACCTGACTGGTGTGCATCAGATAGGCGAACAGGTCGCGAATTTGCCGCGCCTCCAGCGGACTCAGCAATCCATCCGGCATCGGAGAGAGCGTCGTCTCACTGATTTCGAGCACGTCGGAGGTTGCCAGCGTGAGTTGTTCGGTCGCCGTCTGCAGGGTCAAAGTCTGATCGTTTTGACCGATCACCATGCCGTTCAACACGCGCCCGTCGGTGGTGACCACGATCTTCATCCGGTAGTCCTTACCCACCACCGCGCTGGGGTCGAGGATGTTCTCCAGCAGATAGTCCAGATTGCCCCGTTGCGAACCGGTCAGATCCGGGCCGACCCGCCGCCCGCTGTCATACAGCACGTGACAACTGGCACACGACTTGTCAAACAACAGTCGTCCCGCCGCCAGATCGGCCCGCTGCAGTTCCTCCGGCGTCAGCGTGGAGCGCAACGTCGCCATCTGGGCCTTTCGTTCCGCCGGAGAACTCCGCAGTTCGCCCCACACACGCGCCAATCGGGCATCCAGTTCCGCGTCTCGAAACTGCTGGATTTGCCGTGCCAGACTGACGGGCAACTCCGCCGCCGCAATCGGACTGGGGTCCGCTTCCATCGCGGTCAGCAGGACCCGCGCAAAGTTGGCTCGCGAGACGAGAATCTCCAACATGGCCGGACGATCCGACGGCTGAAAATCCGCGGCGTGTTCCAGAATCAACTGCGCCACCGATTCCGAATTCTGACGCGCCAGACCGCGCGCTGCCGTGAGGTTGAGCCCCGGCACTGACAACAACTGCTCACACACGTCCTGCCATTGGGGCGCACGAACCGTCAACCAGCTGGCCAACGCTCGTGAGCGGCGCGACAGTGCGGCCCCCTCATTCAGGGCGATCTCACGCAGCTCGGCGATCGCTGCCGGATCGCCAAACTGGCAGCTCAATTCCAGTACCAGATCCGGTTCCTGTTTCGCCGCTTCGCAGGTGACAAATGCAGCCCAGTGCTGGGGCACACGTGGGTCGGACCATCCCTTCAGCGCCTCAGCCATGCCCTGCAGAATTTCCTGCTGGGCACCAACCGGCATCGCCACCGCTTCTGCCAGCAATTGCTCGAGTGCCGCGGGCTGCGATTCCATCCGTCGG
>JBGSIP010000669.1:0-2600 GCA_041742495.1 Planctomycetaceae bacterium | reverse complement strand
TGCCCATCGCCTGTTTGGCACTGCGGATGACGAGCGTCTGCTGTCGCTGGGGGATCAACTGCTGGCTGGCTCGCATGGCGCGGCACTGGCCGAGTTGGAAGCGACACTGGCCGCGGGAATTCAGCCCGCCGTGCTGGTCGACCAACTCGTAGAGTATTTTCGGGACCTGATGGTCGTCGCCAGCGGGGCCGGTCAGGCGGATCTGCTGAGCGTCGCGAATTCGTCCCGGGATCGACTGGCCGAGCAGGCACGTCGGTGGGGCCTGCGGCGTGCCGTGGCAGCGCTGGAATTGCTCTCCGAGACGCGGTTGCGATTGAGCCGCATCGTGGCGGCACGTCCCGTGCTGGAATTGGCACTGGTGCGGATTGGACTGCTGGAAGATCTCGACCAGTTGGCCGAACTGGCAGCACACATCCGCGCAGGCCGGCCGATCGTGCTGGCGCTGGAGTCCGAAAAAAAAAACAGCCCCCCGCCTGACCACGCTCCCGCCCAGCCATCATTAGCACCACCGGCTGCGCCCCAATCGACCACTCCCGTCGCCCCACAGCGGGCGATTTCTAACCCCGTCGTGCCACCCTCCCGAGAGGGTCCTCCGCCGGGCCCCCAGGCACTCGCGTCGACGCGACCAACCTCGCCCCCCTCTTCCAGGCAGCCTGCGCCGACACAGCGAAACGCTCCGCCGGTGGTCATACCGGCCCCGGCCGCGGAATCGATTCGCAAGACGGTTCCGTCGCGCACGCGCTTGGACAACAGGCCAGATGAATCCTGCGCACCGTTCGCCGACGACGGCCAGGTATTCCGCAGCGATGATGCGACGGACGACGAGCCGGACTGGTCGTCTCTGGCGGGCGAGGAGGAGACACTGTCGGAAACGGCAGTCGACCGCTCCCCCAGCACCGTCGGGGAGCGCAACCCGGGCAGTCCGGCAGAGGAGTCCCAGCACAAACCGCTGGCGGATTGGCCGCTGGACGAACTCTGGCGACAGGTCGAACTCCTGCTGCCTTCCAAGACCCGCGCGTATTTTCGCCCAAATTCCGGCCTAGCAATTCTTGGGCCAAATCGTCTGGCGATTCAGATTCCTGCGGGCTATAGTGTGAAGAAGGATTTGCTGGATGCCTCTCCGCAGTCCCTGCGGGAACTGGAGCAGGGCATTCTGCAAATGACCGGGCAAGCCGTCCAGGTCGTGACCAAACTGCTGGCATCAGGCTCTGCGGACTCGCCACAAACATTAGTCACAAAAACATTTAACGCGGAAGACGATCCACTGATACAGGCCGCTTGCGAGCTGTTTCAGGGGACCATTCGGGAAGTGGAACCAGCCCGCCGCAAGGCCGCGCCCGCGACGTAGCATTCTCACCGTCAGAGTGAGCCAAGGACCCGGTCATGTTCAAAAATTTCACCGCCATGGCGTCTTTGCTGACTCGCGGCCCGGAAATTGCCAACCGGGTTAAGGTTCTGCATGACGAGCTTGCCAAGACGTTGCTCGAAGGGCGCTCTGCCAGTGGGCGGGTCCTGGTCGTGGTGACCGGAACGGGACAGGTTCAGTCGTGTCACCTTGGCACCGCCGCTGGTCCACTCGACCAGGAGGTCGTCGAAGCGACCAATGCCGCGCTGGCGGCAGCCAAGTCCCTGGCGACGCGGAGGCTGGCAGAACTGGCGGAAGAGTTCGGGATTCCCGGTGCCAGCGAGATGATCGGGCGGCTGGGAATCGGGTTTAGTGGATAGGCGGTCAACGGGTAGAGTCCGGGGCATTCACCGCGAACGGTTTTGCCAACGGTGTTGGCAAGACTCCAAGACACGGGCAGTTTGAGAGGAAGACCGGCGGAACATGGCGGGCAGTAAATACCCGACGGAGCCACATCCGTACGGACAAGCGGTCACGCAACTGGTCGAGGAATTTGGCCGGTTACCCGGCATTGGCCGCAAGACGGCCGAACGGTTGGCGCATCACATTGTGTCCACCGGGGAGGATGACGCGTTGGCGTTGGCCCGCGCCATCGAGCAGGTGAAGGCGACCATTCGCCGCTGCGAAATCTGCCACGCGCTCACAGAACAGCCTCGCTGCCGCATTTGTGCCGATCCGCGTCGCGATGCCAGCCAGGTCTGCGTGGTGGAACAACCGAAAGATGTGATGACGCTGGAAGCGTCCGGGGCCTATTCCGGCCGCTACCACGTGTTGCATGGCAATATCGCTCCGCTGGATGGGGTCGGTCCAGAAGACCTCACCATCCCGTCGCTGATGAAACGCATCCGCAGCGGCGAAATTCAGGAAGTGATCATGGGGACCAATCCGACCCTCGATGGGGACGGTACGGCCCTGTATTTGTCGAACCTGCTGGCTGCGTATCCTGTGCAAATCACACGCCTGGCACGCGGGATCGCTTCAGGAAGTGTGCTAGAGTTTGCTAACAGAGACATGTTGGCCGACGCCATGCGTGGTCGCCGGTCGTTCTGAGATTTCTTGTAAGTCAACAGGGGCTTGAGCATCAGGATGCGCCCCTCCCGCGGGTCCCTCACCCGTCGGCGGAGAGAGTAGCAAAGTGGAATCATGCAGCTGAACTTTTCCCAGCAGATGAAGATGAGCCAGCAAATGAAGCTGG
>JBGSIP010000668.1:0-2034 GCA_041742495.1 Planctomycetaceae bacterium | reverse complement strand
GCAACAGCGAGCGATACACTGTGTCCTCCCTTCCATCCCCCGTGCGTCGAGACCCCGCAGTGCCGCCGCCCGCCACTCACCGTCAGAAATCAAAGCCGCCGGCCATTCATGACGGAGTTCGCCCTGCCGGAGAGAGAGAGACCGGCGTCGGGCTCGAAGACCGTACCGAACCTGTGCGCATGTCGCGGACAGGCGCATAAAAAACGCTCTGCCGGGAAGGTAAACCACAGCAGAGCGTCGCATCGAAGTCTGCAGCCACGGAAGCGGCTGCGAGCAGTTCGGCAGATCAGCGCTTGGAGAACTGGAAGCTGCGGCGGGCTTTCTTGCGGCCATACTTCTTACGTTCCACCGCACGGTCATCACGCGTGAGAAAGCCACCGGTCGCGAGCTTGGTGTGCAGTGCGGGGTTCAAGGCTTCCATGGCGCGGGCCACGCCCAGCAGTACGGCACCCGCTTGTCCGGTGGTTCCGCCACCTTTGACCTGCACCCACACGTCCACAGCACCCAGTTGCTCGACGGCCTTCAGCGGAGCCATCACAGCGTTGCGATCGCGTTCCATCAGGAAGAAATTTTCCAGCGGCCGGTCATTGACCGTGAATGCTCCTGAGCCGGGACGAATTCGCACGCGAGCCACCGAAGTCTTGCGGCGACCCGTGCCCATCGCCACGCCAAAGCGATCCAAACGGCCACGAATGTTCACCGCGGCCGATGGTTCTGAAGACTGTTCTTCCGCTGCGGTGCCGGCTTCGCTGCCAAGCGTCAGCTCGGGCAGCGGGGCAGAACTGGTGGGAACGCTGTCGGCTGCTTCGGTTTCTTCCAACATGGGCCAGGCTACTCAACTCGAAAAATGGCTGTGGAACAGGGGGCCCTGAACGCCGAGCCCTGAACATGATCATGATTCCGCGCTGCCAACCGTGGCCTGCAAAAGACACGGCTGATCGCGCTCCCACGGGCTAATCGCAGTTGCGGCCGAGCCAGCGGGGCAAAAAGGGACTACTTCTTGGGCATCCAGCACTCCGGCAGCGTTTGCGGCTGCTGGGCCTGATAAGGATGGTCGCTGCCCACCACCAGTCGCAGACGCTTGAGCATCTGGGACTGCAACTTGTTCTTGGGCAGCATGCGCCGAATGGCCTCCCGCAGAATGTGGGAGGGGTTCGTCGCCAGGATGTGGGCTCCGCTGCGTACCTTGCGGCCGCTCGGGTAGCCCGTGAAGTGAATGTATTCTTTGTTCGCCATCTTGGCGGTGTACTTCGGATGCGATTCGTGCCGGCTCGGCGGACCGCTAAAGGCCACCTTTTCGCAGTTCAGCACCACCACGAAATCTCCGTCATTCACATGCGGAGTGTATGTCGGCTTGTGCTTGCCCATCAACACGCGGGCAATCCGCGTCGCCAGGCGACCCACGATCTGCTCGGACGCATCGACCACGTACCAGTCGATTTTCGGAGACTCTTTGGTCTCCATGAACGTCTTGTCGTTAACGACCTTGATCATCGCTTCCTCGTCGTTCTCACCGCATCCGCCTGACTGCAGTCACGTGCTGAGGAGCAGTCCCCCCGACGTCCACGTGCCTCCAATCCCACTCCTGTCACTATCCCGCGACAAACTTGTCACCACGTCAAATCAAACGTGCACGCCGATAACTCCGAACCAGTTTCTCGCTCGGCTTGCCAAGCCGGTGGGAAAATTCCCGGGACAGAGATTCTCAGCGAGAATCAGGCCCTCAGGGGAATTCTGCCCGGACAACGTCCGGCAGACACGGAGGATCTGACCACTCTAATTGGTCCCTGATGGCCAATCGTCAGGTCGACTCCGCGGAATCGATACCGGCCGAAAAAGCACCCCATCGGCGGCTTGAAAGTGCCGAAATGTGCCCGTCGCGGAGCGATTCGCTGCCTGCTCCGGCGACCCAATCGGGCACCCCGGAAACGTCGAAGTCCCGAAGGGTATCGAGTCCGGGCGGAGAGTTCAACGTTAGCCTGCCCGAATTTCGGCCCCCACCGCCGCCCACGCTGCCCCTCCATCGCCGCCAGC
>JBGSIP010000667.1:0-10526 GCA_041742495.1 Planctomycetaceae bacterium | reverse complement strand
GACCCGTACGGCGGCTGTGGCTGCCGCGGCGGTATTCGTGGCGGCGGTGCTCACGGCCATCAGTCACGCGCCGCGACTGGCCGCCGAGACACCGCATTTGTCACAACTGCTACAGGGCACAAACCTCCCGCTACTCGTGCTCTCCGTTGTGGTCATCAAAGTGTTGCACGAGGTGGGGCACGGGCTCGCCTGCCGGCATTGGGGGGGCGAATGTCACGAACTCGGAGTGCTTTTCGTCGTCGGGTGCCCTCTGCTGTATTGCGACGTCAGTGACTCGTGGCTGTTTGCGAATCGGTGGCAACGCATGGCGGTTTCCGCAGCGGGCATTCTGGTGGAACTGTTCCTCGCGGCCGTCGCCACGCTGCTGTGGGCCGCGAGCGTGCCCGGCAGCCTGCACACGTTTTTCCTGAACATCATGCTCGTCACCTCGCTCAACACGCTGCTGGTCAATGGCAACCCGCTGCTCCGCTATGATGGCTACTACGTCTTGTGCGATTTGCTTCGTGTGCCCAACCTGGGACCGGAATCCCGCCGCATGACCGCTGCCTTGTTCGATCAGGCTGTACTGGGTCTCCCCACTGCGATCTCGGCCGGACACTCGCCGGCAACGACCGGTGGATTGATTGTCTACGGCGCAGCCTCCACGGTGTACCGCCTGATCATCACCGTCACAATTCTCTGGACGCTGTATGCCATGTTCGAACCGTGGGGCTTGGCGCTTGTGCCGCAGTTGTTGATTGTCGCCACCCTGTGCAGCGCAGCCGCCGCTGGCGTCGCCAACGTCTCACGCAGGCTCGAAGGGCTCCGTCGTCATCCTGAACGCAAACCACGCGCCCTCGTCGGACTGGTCATCCTGTCTGCAGTCCTGGCAGCGGTTCTGTTCGCGCCGTTGCCTCGCGCCGTCAGTGGTGCCTTTGTGCTGACCCCAGGTACGGCGACGTCGATCTACGTCAGCGAGCCCGGCGAATTGACCCTGATGAAACCGCTGAATTCCGCGGTGACCGCTGGCACAGTGATCGCCCGATTACGCAACGACGAACTGCAGGCGCGTCTCGTCGCCCGCGAGGCAGACCTTGCTCACGCACAATCGCAGCTCGACAATCTGCGCTCGCAGCGCTCGCAGTCGGCCAACCTGTCGGCCGCAGTCCCTGCTGCGGAGGCCGCCGTGGAGAACTACACCCGACAGACGGAGCTAGCGCGATTGCGCTGCGCGCAACTGGACATTGCGACTCCCCGCGATGGCCTACTTCTGCCAGGTCGCAATCAGCCGCGGGCTCAACCGGATCAACCTGAATTGCCCGCCTTCTGGCAAGGCCGACCCAGCGACGAGGTCAACGTGCTGCCGTGGCTCGAACCTCAGACGCATTTGTGCTCGGTCGGCACCAGCAGCGATCTGCGAGCCGTCGCGCTCGTGAGCGAACTGGACGTGGATCTGGTCCGACCAAGTGCCCAGGTGGAGCTGGTCTGGGAATCGCGGCCAGACCGAGTTGTGTCCGGAAGCGTCGAACGCGTTGAAGCCGTGCCGGTCGCCGAAGTCGAACGTGAACTCGCGGTGCTGCACCGGATCCCCATCGCCAACCCCGGTTCCATGGCACCGTTGGGAACCTTTTATCGCGTCCATATTTGCTTGGCGGAGGACGTTGCGACGGGTGATGGCTCACGCCTCGGCCCACTCTATGCCACGGGCACGGCAAAAATCGAAGCCGCTCCGGCCTCACTCGCGGCCCGGCTGGTGCGCCTCCTGTCCCACACGTTCGCCATTCGCCTGTTCTGACGAACGGCACCTCGCAAGTACCACCGCAACCTTGCCTACGCTCCCACAACGGCCCACCCCGTGCGGTGTTGTGCCAAGTCACCCGGCCGACGTTTCAGCCGTCCGCCATGTCGGCGGCCCAGTTTTCGTCCGTGCCGCCCGGCGTTTCCAAACCGCGGCCCTCTTCGGCCTCCACGGCGGGACCTTCGGCGTCGTCCGGGAGGGCTCCCAGCGGCTGTTCGCCAGAGAAACGTGTCGGCAGCTCCCAAGCCGTGCGCCCCTGTTCGCGCAAGTACCGCACCATCACGGCCGTCGACCCGTGAGTGACCCAGACCTGTTCCGCTCCTGTGTCTTGAATGGCCTGGTGCAAGCCCGGCCAGTCGGCGTGATCGGAGACCTGAAACCCAAAATCATACCCGCCCCGGCGACGGGCTCCGCGAACAGTCATCCAACCCGATGCAAACCCGGTGCGGTAGGGAGCAAATTTTTGCATCCAGGCGGTCCCCGCAGCCGACGGAGGAGCCATGACCAGTGCCCGCCGAAATTCCGGTCGACTCCCCGTGCCGGCCAACTGCGTTTCCGGCAGCGGCATCTTCGCTTCCCGATAGGCTGCGTTCAGATTCTCGACGGCCCCGTGACAGAAAATCGGCCCGATCGACGCATCGACTGCCGCCAGCACCCGTTGCGCTTTGCCCAGGGCGTACGCAAAAATCACGCTGCATTCCCCGGCGTCCGCGTTTCTGCTCCACCAGCGGGACAACTCCGCTGCGATCTGTGCCCCGCTGGGCCAGCGGTAAATGGGCAGCCCGAACGTCGACTCCGTGACGAAGTGCTGGCAGCGAACGGGTTCGAATGGTGCCGAAGTGCGATCCGCGGCGGTTTTGTAGTCGCCGCTCACCACGGTGACGTGCCCCCGCTGCTCCAGCCGAATTTGCGACGAACCTAGCACGTGCCCTGCCGGGTGTAGAGACACCGTCACCGACCCGATGGTCTTGCGCTCGCCGTACTCCACGGATTCAATCAGGGCGTCTGGCTGCATCCGGCGGGACAGCACCCCGCGGCCGGCATGGACCGTCAGATACGATGCTGACCCCGGCCGGGCGTGATCGCCGTGGGCATGGGTGATAATCGCCCGCGGCACCCGTCGCCACGGATCAATAAAGAAGTCGCCGGCCGGGCAGTACAGCCCCTCCGGCCGAATGACCAGGAGGCCCGGTGTCGGCATCGCAGCAGGGTCTGTTTCCGATGGTTTCATACTCGCGATCATAGCGCGCACGCCGTGAGTCCGCGAGTTTTTCACCGATATCGGATAGAATCATCCATTAACTGCGGCTGCCGGTCGCACCCCCAAAAATTGAGCTCCCGCCAGGCACGGTCGTCATTCCGCCGCGGCCGTTCCGGAATTACAGCACTCCTGTGTTTGAATCGCCATGAATTCCAAATTGCTCACTCCGGTCCTGTTGGTCCTCACGCTTGCCGCCATCGTGTTGGCGTTTGCGATGCCCACCCGCGGTCTCCGCTCGGCCCGACCTGACAGCCCGGAGCCCTCCGCTGCGACAGACGCCAGCGCTACCCGGTCAACGGCAGTTCAGTTACCACCACTGGTCGTTGAGCCCCCCATTCCGACGATTCCCGGAATGGTGTGGATTCCCGGCGGAACATTCACCATGGGCACCCCGTACATGCCGGCACCCGGCGAACCGAATCCTGATCGCATCAAGCCGGACGAAGTCCCCGCGCACATCGTCGAAGTCGACGGTTTCTTCATCGACGCTACCGAAGTGACCAACGCCGCGTACGAGGAGTTTGTGAATGCCACAGGGTACGTCACGGTCGCCGAGCGCAAACCCAAACGCGAAGACTTCATCGGCCTGGTACCCGATATCTCCCTCATTCCCGAGGAGAATCTCGTCGCTGGCTCGCTGTGCTTCAACGAGAACTTTGATCGCTCGGCAGTTCGCCCCGGCGAGCCGCTGTGGGAATACGTCGCCTGGGAGTTCCGCAAAGGGGCCTGCTGGAAGCATCCCGCGGGTCCCGGATCGGGAATTGAAGACAAGCGCGATCATCCGGTGGTCCACATTGCCTTTGAGGACGCACTTGCGTATTGCGAGTGGGCAGGCAAGCGTTTGCCCACGGAGGCGGAGTACGAATACGCGCACCGAGGCGGTCGCGAGGGTGCTAAGTACTTCTGGGGCAACGAACTGGTCCCCGACGGGCAATATTACTGCAACTATTGGCAGGGGGAGTTCCCGCTCGATCGACAGATTCTCGATGGTTACATGACCACCGCCCCGGTCAAGTCCTTTCCTCCCAACGGCTATGGTTTATATGAAATGGCTGCGAACGTGTGGGAGTGGTGCCATGACAAGTACCACATCGATTACTATTCTCAGGCTCCAAGACGCAACCCACAGGGGCCTGCTGTCTCGTTCGATCCCTCCGAACCCAACATCCCCAAACGAGTGACCCGCGGCGGTTCCTTCCTTTGCAACACGAATAACTGTACCGGCTATCGCATCGCGGCGCGGATGCGGGCGGAAGAATCCTCAGGGGCTTGTCACCATGGCTTTCGCTGTGTCGTCGACTCCGTCATGGCGAGAAAACGGCAAACGCAACACGGTTCCGCCTCATCGATCCATTCACCCTGACATGAGTGACTCCGCATTCGTGGTGCCATCCGGTTCGGAAGCCTCCGTCATCACACGGGAGAACGGTCCTTCGCACCCCAGATCGTTTGCGACCGTCCAGTTCTGCCCTGAAGCGACCGTTCCATCGTGAAGTTTCCTTCTGCAAGGACCGTCCGAAACCGAGCCCCAATCCATTTGCCACCCCGTTCGTCACCCCTAACACGCGAGACGGCTGTGTTCAGTTGGTTTCGGCAAGTTCGACGAGGTATGGTTGGGCTCTTGTGACCAGTGACCGAGGGCTCACGGTGAGCTTCGAACCGCTCATTCTGTCACAGGAAACGACAAACAGAGAGAAAGTCAGGGACGATGGGGGACAGCGTTCAATTTGTGCAACAACTGACAGCGGGGCTGATCTGTTTTTCGGCGGGATGGATGTTGTTCCAACGAGCCGAAACGGTCGGACGTCGGCTGCTCAGAGGATCGGTGATGTTCGCTTGCCTGGGAGTGCCCGCCTTGGCGGCTTCTCTCTTGAAATCCGACCTGTCAGCTCGGCAAATTCTGGGAGGGCTGGCACACTTGAACGCCTGCCTGATGGCGGCAGCCGCGGCGGCGGCAGTCACGCTCGCCATGAGTACCTGGTGGAATCTCGATCGGGCTGAAGAGTCGCGAAAAACGCAGCGGGCGAGCATCACTCCACCTGAACCCGGCGATGCGATCCCTTCGGAGCATGTGACCTGAATGGAAACCTTCCGCAATACAGTGACTGCAGTCTCACTGGCGCTGGGACTGCTCGCCTTGAGCAGCGCTATCGTGCTGGGGCTGCGCGCGCTGAATCTGCGTGTTCGTCGCGGGCTCCTCGTCGCCAGTGGCGGCGGACTGCTGTTCAGTGCGGTCGTGATCGCGGGCGGGCTGACGGCCATCCCGCTGACGTTCTCCATCCTGTTCGCTGTCGGCTGCACGATTTGGCTCCTGCTGTCCGTCGAGGGAACCCGCCGCCTCGAACTGGCCCTGTTTGGCATTCTCGGCATGTCTTTCGCGGGCGTCTGCGGGGCGCTGGCCCTGGGACTGCACCACGACATTTCTCTCGCAGCTGCTGCTGAAGTCCCCACCACTGCCGCCTTCGATGCGACCTCCAAGGGATCGTGGCTGCTTACCGTGCTGGCCATACTGCAAGCCTGTTGCGGTGCCTTTGCCGCGGTGTCCGCGTGGCGGCTGTTTTGTGTGCGACTGGAACGTCGCAGTTTGTGGAATGATTGGAACTTCGGCCCCGAAGCCCGCCGGCGTGCCATGCTGCTAAGCCTGATCGCCCTGCTGGCGATTGTCGCGGTGAGCAGCATGGTGCTCCTCACCGCTTCGTTCGGCATCGTGATCGCAGCTATGCTGGGAGCGGTATTCGCCGGGACGTTGTTGGCTCCGCTGTCCGCTGCCGATGTCACGCGAACCGCTCCCTTGTCGGCGTGCGTTGCCGCAGGCTCGATCTCATTGCTCGGACTCGCGTGCGGAGATGTCCTGACAGTCTCGCTGTCTGCCCTGTTGATGGGAGTCAGCGGTCAAGAAGCCAGCCGAGCGTGGAAATCACTCTGGCCCGCCACATCTCCAGATGCCACGGGTCAAGCCGACATTGCGTCGACGCGTGAACAAACGGAACAGACGTCGGAGGCTGAGCCCGCGAAGGCCGTTCATGGCTCCGGTTCACCAACACCGGATGCCTTGCCTGACGATGAGACGTCCGAAACTGGCAAGCCGGGCGGGGACCATGCCGATGACGAAGCGTCAGACGAATCAGGCCCTGCTGCGGAAGTCGTTGTGCTGGCATCGTCGGCCCCACCGCGCAGCGTTGCCCGCGCAAAGACACCACGAGCCACCGAAATCTCTGATGATGAGATCGCTCAATTGATGGTTGACGATACGTCAGCCGGTCTCATCAGCGAACCGGACCAGGCAGGCGTTGGTGTATCGCTCGCGTTGACCTCATCTGTCAGCCGTTCCGTGGAAGCACCACATTCCCCGACCCGCGAGGTCGACAGTCATGCACTCCGCGCGCTGACGGCAATACCGGCACCGACGCCATTGGGGAACATCTGGGACACGAGCGAGGAACGGGACGCGATCGAAGATGTGCCCGTCAAAGCACCCTCACGACCGCCAACCGAAAGTGCCTCGCCAGCGCTGCCGACCGATTCCATCTCCGAGCCTGCCATCTCCGCAGTGGTCAATGACGAGCTTCGATCGTGGACTGCGGACGACGACACATTTGTGTCCGATTTCTGGGACGAAAACGGCCCCCCCTCCCACGCAGCCGAGCATGACACGTCGGCGCTCATCAGCGAAACCACACTGGAGGCGGACACGGCGCTCGATTCGATGTTCGCCCGCGACGTCCTGACTCCGCGTGCTCCGTTGGCGCGACTGGTTCCACACCCGGCCCACCCGATTCCCGCCCCTGTGGCTCCAGCTCACGCCGTTCCGGCCGATCCCCTGGCCGTTCAGTCCGTCGCGCCCACGCGGTTCGACAGCAGCATCACGCAACCGTCCGACGCAAGCTCGCTGGTTTTCGAAATGTCATCGACAGACGAAGACGGTAAGCGCGAATCGACCGTGCCAGAACTTGACTCCGCGGCCGATGAAGAGCCATCGTCGATGGACGTGCCTCCCACGGACGCGTCACTCGTGGATGTGACTCCCTCTGACGTACCGGTGTCATCCGTGCCGGCACACCTCTCTCCGGCCATCGACCGTTCCGCGATCGATGCGGAGCCAGAATCTGCCGAACTTGCAGACGAAGCATCAGATGAATCAGTAGTTCAACCGATCGCGGAACTTCAGCTTCCGGCGGCAAATCCACCGTCCTCGCAGACGATAGCGCGGCGCTCGCCCTCTCGTCCGCCGCGTCCCGAAGCCCCCTGCCATCGCATCGGCATGTCGCAGCTCGCGCACGCCGTTGTGACATCTCGCCGGATCATGCTGATCCCCGGAGAAGGCTGTCTAAAGTCCAACGCGCTGGCGCCGCTCTATGAGTTGGGCGAATTGTTGGTCTTCTTGGGACATGAAGTGTCGTGGCTGGTGCATTCACGCGCAGGACACGTGCCCGGCCGCTTGCGTCGCGATTTGCAACGACTGGGAGTCCCCGCCCCCGCCATTGTTGATGAGCGCGACGCCGGTCCGCTGATTGCTCAAGCCGATTGCGCTCTGGTCGCCGGGGCTGCGGACATCACCTGCTCCACGGCCATCCGCACACTCTCTCCAGGAGCAATCCCGTTTCGGCTCCAGAACGTGCCGCTCGTCCTGTTTCTCAAACGCACCGGCGCAGCGGGGCAGTCGCAAAAAATCAGTCAGGCCCTGTCGGCTCCCAACGCCTGCCTGGTCCCCGGCAACGTTCAGGCAACACTCGACTGTCTGCTGGACATGCTGAGCTTTCGGCCAGAAACGGGAACTCCCGCCAAGCACTTCGGGAGGTAACGCGACATTCGTAACGGATGCTCGCCAGATTCGTCGGCAACTGTTCGGCCGGCCTCTGCTTCGCGGAGAAATGTTCTCCCCCAGACAACACGAAACCCGGCCTGCGATGTCGCAGCCGGGTTCATGGTCTGTCTGCAGCAAAGCAGCACGCCCTCTGCAGCCGTTAGAAGTCGACCTGCATCCCAAACGTAAACCCGTGAATCAGCAGGTCTTCGAGATCTTCGGAGAGATGCGACAAAATCGGGTTGCCGACACCAGCATCGTTGAAGATCACGTTCTGAGTCGCCCGCGACACGTTGCCGACCCACAACAGATCATAGCCGGCCCGCAGTGACAGATGTGGAGTCACATTCGCCTGCACCGCTCCCGAGACCGCCAGGCCGGGCACAGCATCCTTGGAATTGGAGGAGTCCGTGCGAGTTCCATCAGTCGCAGAGTACAGGTTCGTCGTCGATACCTGAGCCTTGTGGCGATTGATGAACAACATCGCCTTAGGCTCCACCATCATCTGGAAATACTTGTGAACATACTCGGACCGCAGACCGATTTGCGCTCCGCCCAAATCGTTCCGAGTGAGCGACTCAACCCGTGCAGTCCGTGCCGAACCTCCAGGATTGAGAATCGCATTGCCGCCATTCGGTGCCGTCGGATCGAGCACACTGAATCCGTCAACAGCGCGACCGATGATGTTAAAATCCTCGTTGAAGGCGATGTAGCGCCCGCCAATCAATGGCCGAGCGCGCCAGCCGGTCGGTGGACTTGGCCCATCCCAAATCCAATTGGCTTCGGTACCCATCACATTCGTTTGCAAGGCTGCGGAAAGCCCGTCGTTGAAAACCAGAGCGGTACCTGGAGTCGGATTTACCGCTCCGTTCAACAGCGTGGTAATCACCGGTACCGCGTCCAGCCCTAACAGATGCAAAGGAATCGCCTGATCAAAGGCCCCTGTGCCAGGTCGAATTGAAATGAACGGTTGCCCTGGATTGCCAGACACAATTGTTGGGGGAGCTCCGGCGTTGTACTCATCCGTGTTCTCAGACAGGAACCAGATGTTTGCCTCAAAGTCGCCCACCGTCGTATCAACGCCGAACGTTCCTCGCAAACCGTCGTTCTGGCGAAGCGAGATATCGTCGAGAATCGGAACTACGCCGGCAAAGGCAAGTCCAGAGTTTCGGTCATTCGCTTGAAACGGATCCTCAGGACGACCATCCGGAATGACGTTGATCAGCGGCGAGGGCTCAATGAACGGCTCGCTGAGAATCTGATCGCCGGGTTCCGTCATCGACCAGTTGAGATATTCGAGACGGAAGTAGGAATTCGTCGCGACACGTTTGAGAGCCTGCTCCAATGGAGAGTTCTCGTAGCGAAAACCACGATCGTCAGGCAGTCGTTCATAACTCGCGGGCACCGCGCCCCCATGGCTGCCAACTCCATACCCGGGAGGGCACTGGCCAAGATCGAAGGTTTGTGCCTTCGCGTCCGACGCGCCGCACAAAGCCAACAGGCCTGTGGCAACGGCGCTGAGATATCGACGTGGCCCGCCAGGGATGTCAACAGGAGCGATCTTCATGGATCGAAGCCTCATTCTCATCTCGGCTGCAGCAACCTGGCTGGATGCTGCGTCTCACGGACGTCAGGGCCGAAACGGGGTGGGGGGAAACGCGTGGACGCTGACCAGACGACATCTTCACGCCGTACAATCGGACTCATCCCTAACATCGGCATAATCGGAAAAGTCCGCCATGATTTCTCGCCCCAACGTGTTGTTTTCACGCAAAATGGGGCAGACCACGGGCTTCCCACCGTAAGTCTCGCAACGCGAAAACATTGCAACTGCAGAATGACACAGCCTTCGGTCCCCGCATCGCGGCGACCAAAGGCTGTAAGCTGATCTCAGGAGGAGTCTGCCAACGATCTGCAATGCATTCAACGCTGGCAAACCGAGACGTCAGCCAACTGTCTTGAGCGAATGACCCGTATTAGGGCAGTGGGACGCCGTTAATGTTGATCGTCCCTGTCGATACACCACCTGGAATGAAGAAGACTCGGTCCGCCGCCGTCGGATCGCCAAGCGTGACCACATTGTTCCGTGGTCCACTCAACACCAGAGTCGGCGTAGCCGAGACAAAGACAATTCCCTGTTCGATCGATCCGTTTGCTCCCGCCAGCGAGATCAGATTGTTGTTGACCTGGAACAGCGATGGGCCTCGCACTTGCTCAAACTCGATCCCTGTCCCGCTAACGTTGTTCATGACAATCAGGTTCGTATCGATCGCCACATCGGCGTTGTCAGCTAGCACGAACTCCATCCCTGTCGAAGTCGCCCCGTTCATCGTAATTCCATTGTCAAATATGGTGATGAAAGAGTCGCCTCCAATATCAAACAGCATTCCCACGTTGTCGGCCCCCGCGAAAGTCATGACGTTGTTCGAGATCAGCAGTCGAGAGTCGTCAGTTTGCGACGCATTCAGGATATCGATACCCACAAAACCCGGATCCGTCACACCAGCCTGTGTGTTGAAGTTGATGTCATTGTCGGCAATGGTTCCTCCGATGAAACCGTTCTGAAGCGTTCGATCACTGAGTAGTCCATCCCAGTTCACCCGGACCGCAGACGCTGCAGCCTGCGTCACAAGTATGTCATTGTTCTGCACCAGGAATGCAAGTTCTGCACCATCAGCCCCCGC
>JBGSIP010000666.1:0-4016 GCA_041742495.1 Planctomycetaceae bacterium | reverse complement strand
TCGAGCAGATAACGTCTGGTGGTCGGTCGATTGTTGACTGATGTTGGTCACGGTGTTGTGTTGTGCGACGTTGCGTCAGGCACAGCCCGACTCGACCTCCACTTCCGCATGCTGGCGTTTGGAATCGAAATGCGGAATTGGGACGTTTGCCGGGAGGATAGGCGGAGGAGCACGGCCGGGAACAGACGAATCCGGAACTGCTACGGTTCCCGCTGCAGACGACAGCCGTCAGCAGCTACAATCCCGTTCCAGACGCCGCAAGACGGGCGGCTGCGTGGCGAATTCCGGCTTGATTCCTGAGACAACAGACAGTTCCCGGTGACTGAAACGACGCCTGCAACACCACCCGCTCTTCCCCCCGTGGTGGCCATCGACGTGGGGAATCTCCGCGTCAAAACCGCCCTGTTGTCACCGGCCGACCCCACGGGTTCGCTGCCGGAATTGTCGGCGGTTCTGGCGCTGCCGACACGCGGCCCTGAGATTCTGCCGCGCTTGCTCGACTGGCTTCGTCAGCAGGGGGTTGAACAGTGTCGCGCCGTGATGGCGGGATCGCATCCGGGCGTCTGCCAGACCATTCAGGAGTCATGGCCGGCTGCCTGCGGAGCCCCGCCCCGGTGGTTCCGAACGGCACCGGAGTTGCCGCTGGGACTGGATGTCGATTTTCCAGCCCGGTTGGGGGTCGACCGCGCGTTGAATGCGCTGGCAGCTCGGGCGATTGTTGGTCCGCGGGATGCCGCCATCGTGGTCGATTCGGGGACGGCCACCACGATCGATCTGGTGAATCACGAAGGACGTTTTCAGGGGGGAGCCATCCTGCCGGGCTTCGAGCTGTGTGCCTATGCCCTGCACCACTACACGGCGCTGTTGCCGCTGGTGCAGTTGGACGACATTGATCAGGGTCCACCCGCGGCGATTGGAAAAAGCACCGAACCGGCCCTCCGCAGCGGCCTGCTGTGGGGGCACGTGGGGGCGGTGGAACGACTGGTGGATGAAATTGTGCGTGAGTCCACTGGCCCCGCACCGCGACTGATTCTCACCGGTGGGGCCGCGCCCCGTTTGCAGCCGCACCTCGACCCGCGCTTTCAGTTGGTCCCGTACCTCGCTCTGCGGGGGCTGGGCATGCTGGCTGACGAGGCAACCAACGCGTGACAATGCTGGCCAACGATTTCACCGATCCCAGAGATCTCGTGAAGAACGGCGATCGCGTTGAATCCGGTCGCGACCGCGAGGAAGTGACGGCTCGGCGATTGACGTCTGCCGGCCGGGGGGGCGTCGCAGTGGTGGAGTTCCAGGGCCCGGTTGCTGGGATCGACGCCCTGTTTGCCAGCCTGCTGGACCGGCGAGTGGTTCCGGATTGCGGCCGGCTCTGGTATCGCTCGTGGCGCGGCGAAGCGGTAGTGATCTGCCGGGTGGCGGATCTGGTGTGGGAAGTTCACTGCCACGGCGGCGAACAGGCCGTGAGTCGGATCCTGAACGATGCCCGCGCCGCCGGTGCCGCTTTGATTGAGGCGGACGCCGCCACGACGACGGGTGGCCTGCAGCCGTGGCAGCAGGAATGGGAACTCGCGCTGCGCGGAGCATTGACCCCGCGGATGTGCGAACTGCTGTGCCGCTGGCCCCCCGAACGTCTCGCCAGCCAATTCGCCCTTTGGGAACAGCAACTGCAGTCTGGAGACCCGGTGAAGGTGGCCGCGGCGCGGGTGGAAATGGAACGCTCCCTCCAGGCCAGCGACATCGGGCGGAGGGCCACAACCGCGTTTCGAGTCGTGGTGGCAGGGGCCCCCAATGTGGGCAAGTCGAGCCTGCTCAACGCGCTGGCTGGGTTTGAGCGGGCCATTGTGTCTGCGCAACCAGGGACCACGCGCGACGTGGTCACACTTGAAACGGCTTTCGCCGGCTGGCCCTTTCACTTCAGCGATACCGCCGGCCTGCGCGAAACGACCGACCCGCTGGAGTCGGCGGGCATCTCCCGCGCAATCCAAGAGTTGCAGCACGCAGATTTGATCCTGCAACTCGTCAGCGTCGGCGTCGGCGTCAATGAGGCTTCGCTCTTGCCGCTGGTGGCCACCGCCCCGCGACTGCTGGTGGTCAACAAAATCGACATGGTCTCCGCCGAGGATCAGCGCCGGCTGCCCGACCTGTTTCCCGATGCCGACCTGTTTCTCTCCGCGAAGACAGGGGAAGGACTTGTCGCTCTGATCGACAGCATGCTCGCCACGCTGGGACTCAGGATGCCGTCGGCGGAAACGCTGGTCCCGTTCACGCAACGACAGATCGCACGACTGGCGGAACTGCTGGGCCACTGAATCGCAGGCTCGGACGCCGTCAGTCCACCGGTCGCGGCTCGTCCGTCGCCGAGAGCACCACGAAACGCGCCGCAGAGAGCATCCCGTTATCGTCTACTGACAGCGGGACGATTCGCAGACTCGGTACCACCGGAGCAGCCCCCGACGGGGAGCAACTCAATGTGAGCACCGGAGTCGCTGCTGCGGTGGCCTTTGCAGCGTCTGCCGCCGGGGAGGTCACTTGCGCCACGTGGGCGAATTCTACCGCAAGCGTCTCTGCCAGTACCCGCGCCTGCTGTGCGTCGGAGCTGGTCACGCAGATCTCCAGGGGTCGGGGAAGGAGCCGCGAACGCAACTGACCGAGCGATTCCTGCAGCCGCGGGTGCCACCAGTCGGCTGCCACTTCGCAGGCCGGGTCCAATACGAACCGTCGATACCAGGCGGCGGGATGCGGAACCGTCAACTGCGGCGTTTCGATCACTGCGTCGTCCGCGAGGATGAGATCCAGATCCACCGTGCGGGGGCCCCAGTGAATGTGTCGCTGGCGGCCAAGATGGGCCTCGATGGACTGCAGGTCAGACAACAAGGCGGCGGGGTCACGGCCGGTTTCCACGACTAGGGCGCCGTTCAGGTACTCCCCCCCCGCAGCGGAGCCCACGGGAGCAGTTGTGTACAACCGGCTGGCAGCTTGCAATGTCAGGTCCGGCCGGGTGGAAAAAGCGGCCTGCACGGCCCGGTAAGCGGCCGGCACGTCACCGACGTTTCCCCCAAAGGCAATTAGACATCTCATGTCGCCCGACCCTTGCGGTGTGTCCACACCCGGTCCGTCCTGTCCAATGCGTGCTGTCCCTCAGCCGGTGATCGAATTCTCGCACGCAACGGGGTATTTCCGACCGGGCAAAACCTGCTATACTATCTGATCAAACTGTGGCTGGGCAGCCAGAGTCGTTCTCGCCGTGTCTTGCGGGCGGGAGAGGCAACGGCCGGGCTCAGACCGTGGTTTGCGGTCGGCTTTTTTCAACAGATCGCTTCGGCTCTGGTCCTCAAATCCATTCACAGGAGACTCGAACGATGCGGAGTGCAAAGGAAGATTGAATGCCTAAAGAGGAGGCCATTGAACTCGAAGGGACGGTCGTTGAGGCCCTCCCCAACACCAAATTTCGCGTGCAGGTCGAGGGTGGGCACCAGGTGCTGGCCCACGTTTCCGGCAAAATGCGGAAGCACTTCATTCGTATCGTGCCCGGCGATAAGGTGATGGTTGAAGTCTCTCCCTACGACTTCACCCGCGGACGCATTACGTTCCGCGAACGCTAGAACGCACCCGCCGCCTGTTGTTCTGCGGACGCTCCGCTGACCCCTTTTGTCTCGAAGTCTGCGCCGCTCATGACTCCCCTTCCGTTCGTGCAGCTATTCAGCGACGGAGCCTGCAAGGGGAATCCGGGACCGGGGGGCTGGGCGTACATTCTGCGCCACCCTTCCTCCGGCAGAGAACAGGAACGCGCAGGGGGACTGGCGGAAACGACCAACAATCAGATGGAAATGCTGGCGGTCATCGAAGGGCTGCGAGCACTCAAATCGCGGGCCCGGGTCGAGGTGGTCACGGACAGCACTTACGTGGCCAAAGGCTCGTCCGAGTGGCTAGCCGGATGGAAAGCGAACGGCTGGCGCCGCCGCGAAGGCAAGACCTGGAAGCCCGTGAAGAACGTGGAATTGTGGCAACAACTGGATGAT
>JBGSIP010000665.1:0-1585 GCA_041742495.1 Planctomycetaceae bacterium | reverse complement strand
GATCCCCGGCGGCACCGCCCCCCGCGCTCCCCGACCCGAACACGATTGCCGAGTTGCCTATCATTGTGCAGACGGGCAAACCGAAACCACGTCGCTGAAGCCCTCGAATTTGGCGGGGGCGATCGAACGCGTTCGTTGCGACGACAAAAATCGACCCGCGACTCACCGTTATCGCGGCGATTTGCGGCGGCCTCGTGGCAGTCGCTGGCAGCTTGGGCAATGAAACGTGGAGCGCTGCGCCTGCACGCTGCGTTCGATCTCGGCCTGCCCGCAGGTGGCACAAGGATGGCCCGCCTTGGCATACACGCGATGCTGATTCTGGTAGCCCCCGGCCTTGTTCAGCGCATTGCGATATGTGCCGTCAGCCAGGGTGGAACCTTCGTAGCGAATCGCCTCGTGCAACACATGCAAGGTGGCGGAATGCAGCCGCGCGATCTGAGCGTCTGTCAGGGTGCGCGCCGGTTGACCCGGGTGGATGCCCGCCACGTGCAGGATTTCGCTAGCGTACAAGTTGCCGATGCCCGCAACCCGTTGCTGATCGAGTAGCGCAACCTTGATGGGCTGTCGCGTGACCGCGCAAATGGCACTCCAGCCCGCAGAATCCATCTGCAGAGCATCAGGGCCCAGCCGGGGACAGAGGACTTCGCCGGGCAACCGCAGACGCACCGTTCCCAAGCCGCGTCGATCCCAAAACCAGACCGACTTCAACTTTCCGCTCGGCGCAGTGACAGAAATCACAAACCGCACATGATCGTCGTCCGGGAAGTCGGCCAGGGCCAGCAGGCCCGTCATGCGTGGCTCAATGACCAGCGCCGCACCGCTGCCGACGCGCAAGACAATCCGCTTGCCCAATCGCTCGAGGGCTGTCACTGGCTGGCCGAGCAAATGCCGCCGAATGATTGTCCAGCCGGGGAGGACGTCCAGCGGCCGGCAGGCACAGGGGGTGGAGCGGACGTCGGCGACACTGGCCCCCGCCAGCGTCGCCCGCACCCCGCGGACCATCGTTTCAACTTCGGGCAGTTCCGGCATCAGGATTCCCACCAGTTCACCGTGCCAAGCCAGCCCGGACCGGGCGGCGAATCGTTACAACCGATGTCCCACGGACGACTGGCACAATCAGCACCATTTTCCCTGCCGCGGGCATCGTATCGCGTCTTTCAGGCGAGTGTGCGACGACAAGCGTGGCCGGAACGCGCGCCTGGCGGGGAACGCCCGGAAAGCGGGTTCTAACGGGTATGAGTGTTCTGGCGCAGCAGTCCCGACAATCGACACAGCCAACCCCGATCCGCCGGAAACTTCTTGACGCTGGTCGCCCGAACGACGATTGTAAAGGATAGCGGCTGGATTCAACGACCTGTTCGCCGGGGTGCCTGTGCGCCTGACGCGGTTCAAGACGAAAGTTGTGTGATGCGTTCGATCGCCTTCGCAGTCAGTTGCCTGGCTATTTCGGCCGGCTCCGCGTTTGCCGCCGATGCGGCCGCCCTGGACCCGGCAGCAGCCGTCCAGCAGCACCTTGCTGCCGGTGAGTTTTCTGCAGCTCAACAGGCGGCTCTTTCTGCCGATGCCGGCCAGCGGGGCAGCCTGC
>JBGSIP010000664.1:0-7159 GCA_041742495.1 Planctomycetaceae bacterium | reverse complement strand
CCGGGCACACCGCACGGCGTTCCCGTCATCGGCCCCGCGACGACGGCAGCCAACTTGTATTTCGCCACCGGGCACTTCCGCAGCGGTCTGCACCTGTCTGTCATCACCGCCAGACTGATCGCACAAGCCGTGACGGGAGAGGAACCGGACTTGCCCTTCGTTGACTATCAGATCGCGAACAGTGAGGGCACATCCGAAGACGCGACTGGGGAGAAGCGGCGCGTGTTTGCGCAGCCGGACTGAAGTCGTGAAGGAACTCTCCGTTTGGGATGACAGGGCAATTGCCTGGTGTTGGCTCCAGTAACCACTACTTCAACCAAGGAACAATCCCGTGCAGCAGCGACGAATTGGGCGCTCGGCCTTGACCGTCAGTGATTTTTGTCTGGGTACCATGACCTTTGGGGCGTCATGTGACGAAGCCGAGGCCCATCGCATTCTGGATGCGGCGGTGGAGCGGGGGATTGATTTTCTTGATACGGCGGAAATCTATGCCATCCCCCCCTGCCCCGAGCATGTGTTTCGCACGGAAGAGATCATGGGCCGCTGGCTGGTTCGCCAGAATCGCGACGCAATCATCGTCGCCACCAAGTTCTGCGGGTCCGCCAGTTCGTGGTTTACGCCGCCCGTGCGCGGCGGCAAGACCGCGCTTGATCGGCGGCAGATCCGGCAGGCCGTCGAAGGGAGTTTGCGACGATTGCAGACCGACTACATCGACCTGTACCAGACGCACTGGCCCGATCACGACTTTCCCTATGAACAGACACTGGAAGCACTCGACGAGCTGGTTCAGCAGGGGGTCGTGCGTGTGCTTGGCTGCAGCAATGAGTCGGCGTGGGGACTGATGAAATCGCTGGCTGTGGCGGAGCGATATGGCTTTGCCCGGTATGAATCGATCCAAAACAATTTCAGCCTGCTCAACCGGCGGTTTGAAGATGCGCTGGCGGAAGTCTGTCGCCGCGAACAGGTGAGTCTGCTGCCGTATTCCCCGCTGGGGGGTGGAGTGCTGACGGGCAAATACAACACTGACCCGACTCCTGCCACGGCGCGGTTTTCATGGTACGCCCGTGACTGGGGGCCACGGCAGCAGGCGATGGCCAAGCGATTCGTGAATGAGAAATCACTGGCCTTGACGGCCAAGCTGACGGAATTGGCTACCGACATCGGGCTCACTCCCGCGGCACTCGCGCTCGCGTGGAGTCGTCAGCATGACTTCGTGGCGTCGACGGTGTTCGGTGTGAACACGGTCGCTCAATTCGAGCAACTCGCCCCCGCGTTCGACACCACGCTCAGCGACGAGGTGCTCCAGCGGATCAATACGTTGTGTGCAGAGTTTCCCTACGCATTGGGGTAGCGGCGGTTTGCTAGTGTCACTCCCAGACCGTCTGTGGTCTGGGAGTGCGTCGGCCCGAGCGTGATCCGGGTGTTGGGCGTGATCTGCTAAATCTCGAAGTTAATCACGTTCTCGCCAGGCTTCACTTCGCGGGAAATCGAGCCGTCTCGATACTCGGCGGGGAGTGTTTCCTTGATGGCTGGAACGGTCACTTTGCCAGAATCGTCGACGGTTGGATCGACTGCGGTCGAGATGCGAATCGTGTGTATGCCGACGACAGCGCCCATCTTCTTTCCGGAGTAGTACAGTTCGTAGTTGCCGTCGGCGTCGGTAAACGCGAATGAGCTTCGTCCTCCCGGAATATCGAAGAAGACTTGTGCCTCCTTCGCCGGTTCGCCGTTCAGGGTGACTCGACCTTTCACGTGACCGATTTGCGGACCGCTGGGCTGGCAGCCCAGAATCAAACAACTCAAGGTCGCGCTGAGTACGATCGCGGAAATCGAAAACGTGTTTCGCATGGCTGGTAAATCCTGGAATCCAAGAATGAGAAAACTGGTGGGAATCCACGCACTTCGGGTGAAGGTGCGTGAACTCCCGCAAATTGAAGTTCCAGAAGATGCGAGTTGTTACGAACGGCCGATTCAGATTTTGGCAGCCAATTATTGTCATAAGGCGGCTGAAAAGCGGCTTAAGTAGGGCTATCGCTGGTCTTTTTGTGCTAGCCATGGCATGGGCTGAAGCTTGCTTCTGTGTCACAATCAATGTGTCTAAGTGATCACATTGCAAAAATGTGGTTGACGAGAAGCGGTCAAGTGCCCGCGGGAAAAGGCTGCACGCTTCGCCTGGACTTGGGGGGCCTGCGGTTGGGCCGGAGCCGCCGTCCGCGGGTCAAAATGCGAATCGTCGACGGAGTGGGCCAGCGGATTTATCATCCGCCAGTGCGACATGTCCCGCAGTGGGTCTGGAGCGGGCAGTTCCGACTGGCCGTGGAAAGCCCCGGCTGGACAAAATGTCCTGGCGGCCACTCAGGCCACATTGGTTCCACACGCAAGGGGCGAGCATGGGTTTGGTCAGCGACGATCCCAAGTATCAGTCTGGGCCTCCGCCGGGGCCTGATGAGGCACCCGCGGAGGCCATTGTCAGTCCCGACACGCGTCGCGACCACCGGATTCCCCCGGGTCAGTCCCGCACCAGGAAGTGGCCGGTGTTGCACGCATCGATCGTGCCGGCCATCGACTTGGCCAAGTGGACACTGACGCTGGATGGTCTGGTCGAGCGGCCGCTGACGCTGACCTGGGATGAGTTTCGCCAGTTGCCACGGGTGAAGGTGTTTGCCGATTTTCACTGTGTGACACAGTGGTCGCGGTTGGGCAATGTGTGGGAAGGGGTGGCGGTGCGGGAACTCGCGGAGCGGGTCGGCGTGTCACCAGCGGCCCGGTTTGTGCTCCCGGAGGGCTACGACGGCGGCTGGACCACCAACTTGCCGCTGGCTGACTTTCTTGTGGAAGATGCCCTGTTTGCCGACTTGCATGACGGCCAGCCGCTCTCGGCCGATCACGGTGGTCCGGTGCGGCTGATCATTCCGCGGCTGTATGCCTGGAAGAGCGCCAAATGGCTCAAGCGGGTGACGTTCGCCGAGCACGATCAGCCCGGCTACTGGGAGCGCGGCGGATACCACAATCACGGTGACCCGTGGACGGAAGAGCGCTTTGGCGGCGACGAAATCCCGCCAGGCTTCTATGATCCGTAACATGGCTGAATTGTAGGTGGAAACGCGGCGGCGAGCACTCTGTGTGCGTGATCCAGGGTCATTGAAGAAGAGCAGAATTCGATGAGCGAACAGATGGATGAAGGCCTGACCAACGAGCAGTTGCTGGCTCAGGATGCGCAAATGGGGCGCAACATCACCTGGATTCTGGCGGGCGTATTCGCGTTCAATATTGTCATTGGCATCGGCACAGTGGTCTGGACGGTGTGGTCGGTGAGTTAGCGGGCTGTCGAGCCTGTTCACGTGGATCGAGAGGATTTATCTTCGCAGCCTCCCGCGGGCGGTGAGTCGATACCGAGTGCTCGAGCAATGACCACGAATGACGTCCACCCGAAGACTCACCGGGTCACGTTCATGCAACGCTCGCCTAGCGCGGGCTAGTTCGCCGGAAGCTGTCGAGGGGTAAGTGCCTGGCCCGCAAGAAATTGCCGCCGGCGAACATCACGGATCAAGCGGTCGCTCTCGTTGCATTCAGCGTCCAAGTCCTCGTCGCCGCGGAGTAGTCGGGTGTCGACAAGGAGCCTGTTCAAGACTTGTCGCTCGGCGTTGCTGAGCGTGCCATCGTGGCCGACCTTCCTGACGTGACTGTCTCCGTGGGTCGAAAACTCAAGTCCAAAACCGGCACCCTCACGGTGGCCGATGTCGCCCGCATCCTCATGGCCCTGGCGAAATCGCTGGTGCTTGCCGAGCCCTTGCAGGAAGCCAAATTGCTGATGATCGCTCAGAGTCTGACCGATTGCCTGCAAGCCAATGTGGGTCTTGGCGTGCCAACTCTGGTCGATGCCAAGCCGTCGAAGCCAACCGATTCGGTGTATCAGTTCAAGATCACGCTGATGGGGGCAGACCCGGCGATCTGGCGACGAATACAGGTGCGGGACTGCGCCTTCGACGAATTTCACGAGCACATCCAAACGGCGATGGGCTGGACGAACAGCCATCTTCACCAGTTTGAGATCAAGGGGCAGTTATGCGGTGATCCCGAACTGCTGGAGGCCATCTGCGACACCCAGCACGAAGACCACGAGCACGTCCGGGAATGGATCGGTAGTCGATTCGATCCCGAGGCGTTCGATCCAAAGCAGGCAACGAGAAAGATGGAGAAAGGACTGCCGGACTGGAGAAGTATGAGGTAGCCCACGCCCGCCAGAGTCTGTTCGCCTGGATCAAGAATTCTAAAAGTGCGGACAACTGCACTGGGCAATGGGCGACGGCGTACCCACTTACCACACAGAATTCTCGATGTCTGTCTGCGTGGAACTCACCGCGTCAACAAAACCAGGCACCCACCAAACGTGGGCAAGTCCAGCCGGCAGAAGTCGGACGTTCGTGCTAGTGCCGCGGCGTGAGTCGGTGCTGGCACTCTCAGGTTGGGGGTGGGCCGGTCGGCGACGGACCGTGGGGCCTCGCCGCGATTGCCGCGAGGCTCCAGCAACGAAAACAGGCGGTGGGTCTCATGTGAGATCCCACCGCCCGGGAGGACGATGCCGTTTTTGTTGTGACTGCCTGAGTCGGTTTCGCGAGTCGTCATGACCCGTTGTGTTTTCAACCACGGGGCCCCCCGGCATTGATCAGGTTGGCAACCAGTGCCCGGGTCGAGCCGTCACGAGTCACGTCCAAAGCCTTTGCAATGTCGAGGTCCAGGGTCTGGCCAGCGACCAGGTCATAGTCCACCACCACATCAGGAGTCACACCGCGGTTAGCCATTTCGTTGCCGTTCGGAGAGTAGAACTTGGCCGTTGTCAGCTTGAGGTTGGCCGAGACAGTTCGCAAAGGAAAGTGCGTCTGCACAGTCCCCTTGCCATAGCTCTTGCGTCCCACAATCACGCCACGTCCGTTTTCCTGAATCGCAGCGGCAAAGATTTCGCTCGCCGAGGCTGAGTTTTCATCCACCAGCACCACCAGAGGAGTCTTCCACGTATTGGCATAGGTCGCGGATTCCCGCGAGTTGTCCGAGGTGGTCCGGCCTTTGGTCGCCACGACGGTTCCGCTGGTCAAAAACCGGTCAGAAATCGCCACAGCAGCCGTCAGCAAACCACCAGGGTTACCGCGCACATCAATCACCAGGTTCTGCATCCCTTCGCCGTGCAACTTCCACAAAGCCTTGTCCAACGCGGTCGTCGTATCTTCCGCAAAGCGGTCGATCCGGATGTAAGCTGTCTTGGTGACGTCATCAATCATCCTCGCTTCCGAGAGGCTCTTGATTTCAATCTTGTCGCGAGTCACCGACAGCAGGTTCGTCGCACCGGTTTCCATCTGCACCTGGAGCAGAATCCGCGAGCCCTGAGGGCCGCCGATCAGGTTGGCCATTTCTCCCAGCGACATGCCAGACAGAGACTGTCCGTTGACCGCCAGAATGATGTCCCCCTTCTTCAAGCCAGCCATTTCTGCAGGACCACCCTGCAGAGGACGCACCACACGGGCACCCGTCGCTTCTTCCTTCAGTTCCACACCGATGCCCACAATCGTGTCACCGGCGGCAGCCGACCGTCCGCTGGCAGTCGCCTTGACTTCCAGCGAAGAGTATTTGTCCAGCGATTCAATCATGCCGTGGACGAATTCCATCCCGACCATACCAGCAGGCACTCCGACCCGGCGTTCCACCAGATTTGCCACCCACACCAGGGTCTGCTCACCGTTGGCCCGGCTTTGGGCATGAATCGTAGGAATCCACCCATCCAGTTGAGCCGTCAGTTCTGCCGTCTGGGCCACCGTGAGGTTCCGACCTGTCTTCGCCAGAAAGGTCGGATTCTTCAAAGCGGCTGAAACACTCCGCAGGCCAAACTGGGTCCGGTCGTCATAGTTGCTCGGGGCAATATGACGTGAGTCGGCCAAGTCGCTGGCTTCGCGGTACACGTTGACTGCCGTCTGCAGCGAGGTGCTCCGCAGGACATTGCTCACCGTGTCTTGCGAGTACCGGTAGCTCACTTTCCGCTGGGTGGCTTCGGCACTCGTGTCGGCCACGGGCAGGTTGGCGCTCAGGTTCGCCGAACGCACGTGTTCGGGCTGCTGTCCTACCGGCACACCGGCTTCAAACTTCAGGGCGTGCAGCGGCGTTGCGCAACCGGTCGAAACCAGTGCCACTCCCATCGTCGAGCCGAGCAGAAACTTCCACAGCATCCGTTTGGTGAAGGAGAGGTTCATTGTCTGATTCCTTTCTGATGGCAGCGGGCCAGCCTTGCCCGCGTGTTCTTTGCCAACCTGGTGATGGCCGTCGATTTGACGTGCCAGTTGTTCCGAATCTTTCCGGTCGCTCGATTCAGCTTCCTGACTCGTGTCCGGTGTTGCTGAGAGCGTGAGAACTGTTATGCAGAGGCCATGCCAATCGCCGTGCATGAGCTGGCGAATGTGTGTAAGTGGCTATTTAGCAAGTACATATTCGCTATTGACAATTTTTCAGGGCTATGCTTTCCACGCGGCAGGATGGAGATTCTTACAACCTCGCAAGGGTGGTTCTTGCAACGTGTCAAGGGCACTTTGTCAGTGTCATAAAGTTTGCAGGAATTACCTAAAGAATCGGATTCAGTTTGCCGAGGATCTGGCCGTCGCTGATAAAAGCAGCCAAGAATTGCGAAATGGCATCAACCGAGCCCGGTTGTTGTGCTTGCGCGCATTCTGCCGCAGGCCTCACTCGCGCATTGGCACGCCGTTTGAACTGTGGTTGGCTCGCTGTCGGTAGCACCACCGCAGCCATCGCACGCCAAGGAATTGCCCACCTGGGTCGATGAGCGATCACCGGGGTTCCGTCATCGGGGTTTCTGCCCTGAGCGAGTCTCGACGGCACTCCACAATCACTGGCGGGCGAGAAGGCAGCAGTCATGGCAGCAGCATCACACGGCACGGTTCTGTTTGTGTTCACCATCACCATGCTGACACTGGGGGGCGCGCCGGCCGCCCGGGGACAACAGCCGTACTACGGACCGGCAACCGTCTGGTACGCCCCTCGTCCGTTCGTCTCCGGTCCTGACGCGCCGGCTCCCGCGTTGCCCCGCGGTGCCATGCCAGGCCCCCACGTGTCCTACGTTCCCACAGTGACTGGACTGCCCTGCCCCCATTGCCCCACC
>JBGSIP010000663.1:0-7085 GCA_041742495.1 Planctomycetaceae bacterium | reverse complement strand
GGGACGGGGACATTTTCCGCCGCCAGGCGGGGCCAACGCTGGCATCAACCGGTTGGCAGCGACGCGACCGGCGTTCGAACGAGCCTCCCCGCCGCTGCTCCAGGGAAATCTGAGGGTTCCCACTGACTTTCTGACCGCATTTGGTCACAATGCGACCTAATGTCTGCTCGGTGCAATTCGGAGACGACCGTGGGCCCCCTTTGGGGCCCGCAAGCGGGTGCCGGTGTGCTGTGGGTGCAAGAACCGCTGGCCGAACGGCGGTGAGCGAGCAATGGTGCCTTGGCAGCCGGTGGCGGTGGCCGCGCATCACATTTCTCGCTGGGGTTGATCAATCGGGAGGCGGTGTGGCTGGGTTGCATCTCACCAGTAGTGAATTGGCCAAGGCGTTGCGCCGGCTGGATGACTCCCTGAAATGGGACATTGTCCAATTGATTCTGGATCTGGTCGGCATTGCCGATCAATCTGGAGCGGCCGACATTACGAACGCCCTCATTTCGCTCTGTCGGGGCGACTATCTGGGAGCGGCCGCCAGCGCCGTCAGCGTGGTCCCGTTTGGCGATCTGGCCAAGGCGTCCAAACTTCCACGCATGGTCCGGTCACTGAAGATGGTGCTGGCCAAGGCGAGCCGCGACATCATGCTGGCCAAGGCGTTGGTGAAACCAATGCACGAACTGCGTTCGGCTCTGGGAAAAATCCAGCACATCGTCAACAAGTCGGAGTTGCCAGGCAGCGTGCGGCTGCACCTCGACGAACTGTCGGCCGAAGTCGACAGGTTCCTGAAGATGATGCGGCCCATCGAACGTTTTGGCGTGGACTTTGTGGCCCGCAAGAACGGTTCCGTGGCGGAAGCGGCCCACGTCAGCGTCGGGGCCATGCGTGTCACCCGAGTCACCGTCAACGACGTGATTGCGATGCTCGTCAACACGCGGACCTCGCGGAACGCGTCCTCTCGGCTGGCTGCGGAAGACCTGTTGGGCAAGATGGCGCTCAGCGATGGCTGGTCGATCACCAAGAGCGTGCACAAGACCTCGCCAGATTATCGATCGGGTGCGGGCTTCAAACCCGATCGCAGCAATCACATCACCATCCACGTCTCTGGCGTTGACGGAGGGTTCCACCTGCGGGTCAACGGCGAAGGTGTGATCTACCAGATCACTCACTGAAGGGCGTGCGGACGGGGTTGTCTTGCCTCGCGTCGACAGGTGCGATTTGTTCGCGGTGGGCTCGCCGCAATCGCAACGCTCTCAGTGCGCGGAAACTTCCGTCTCAGCAGCGGCTATTTTTTGCCTCGTTCGGTACGCCGCTTCCGCTGGCGATCCTCTTCGCCATTCCAGCGGCGGTCTTCCCACCGCGGGGCTGCGTTGTTGGCGTTCCACGCGTCGAAAATCGCCTGCAGTTCCTGCTTGCGGGCGGGCTCGCTGGCCGAGAGGTCCTGTGATTCCCCCGGATCGAGGGCCAAATTGACGAGCATCGGTTCCATCTCCAGCGACGCCTTGACCAGCTTCCAGTTCTGCGCACGGACCGCGTATTGAACGCCAAACCGGAAGAACAGTGGCCGATCGGCGAGTTTCGCGGTCTCGCCCGTGAGCAGCGGAAGCAAGTTGACGCCATCCAGGTTGGGTGCCGCGTCACTCGGTACGCCCGCCGCCGCGAGCGCGGTGGGGAACAGATCAAGCTGAATGACGGGATCGGTCAGGACGCGGCCAGCCGGGATGTGCTGCTTCCACGCGGCAATGAAGGGGACGCGCACCCCTCCTTCCCAGACAAACCATTTGCGGCCCCGCAGACCACCAAATTCGGCCTCGCCCGACGCACCGCCGTTGTCGCCAATGACAAACACCAGCGTGTTGTCTTCGAGTCCTTGAGATCGCAGACCTGCCATCACGGTGCCAATGGCGGCGTCGGCCTCGGCGATGTTGGCAGCGTAGTTTTGCACCCGCCGATCAAGGTGATCGAACTTCGCCAGCCATTCTGGGGAGGCGACATGCGGCGTGTGTACCGCGTTGAAGGAGACATACAGAAACCAGGGCTTGCCCGCCTGTTTGCTGAGAAACTCAACCGCCTCCCGGGCATACACGGGCGAAGTGACCGGCGCGCCCGGCATTTCTTCCAGCAGTTCTGCATTCCGGAAGAAAGCCCGCGCGTCCCCTTCGCCCAAGTTGCCGATAGTGCCCAGCGACACATCAAACCCTCGCGAAACCGGCAGGTACTCGGTTGAGGTGGCTCCCAGATGCCATTTGCCGAACATGCCTGTCGTATATCCGGCTGCCTGCATGCGCTGGGCAATCGTGGTTTCCGACAACAGTAGTTCGTGACCAGGCCGCGTCGCGTTGCCATCGTGTCCCGTCCGCGCCTGATACCGACCCGTCATCAGCCCGACGCGACCGGGAGAACAAATGCAGCCCGACGAATAGCCATCCGTGAACCGCACACCCGACGCGGCGATCGCGTCAATGTTCGGGGTGGGTGCGAGCGTGCCGCCATAGCAGCCCGGTTGCCCCCAGCCCATGTCGTCCACATAGAACACCAGCACGTTGGGAGTCGCCGCAGCGGTCGTATCACACGCCAATCCGGCAGCGGCGAAACCCCACAGCACCAGCAGAGCACGTCCCAGAATGTGAGCAACATGTGTGACGTTCATGAGCAGCCTTTCGATTTGATTTGAACAGAACTCGGCCGGCGAAGGCAGCCTGCTGAAACCGGCCACCCGAGTTGCCGCGATTCCTCCTCCGCATCTTTCGCATGGATCGAACTGTCGGTCGGCACGACGGCCCATTCGAACCGCGCTCGCCGACACAGGGGGCCAAACGACCAGCCTGGCTATGGCCAATTGAATTCGATCCGGATCTGCGGGATGCCTGCGCCGCCGAGAAAGAAGTCGCTGTTACCGTTTGAGCCTGGACCTCCCGGTAGAGTTCCCAACCCCAGGCGCTGGTGGCCCATTCCGGGGCCATAGGCGGCTTCTTCCAGAAACAGCATGCGGCGGACATTCTCGGCCAGCGGCCGTGCGGCCCGCACCTGGTCGACCAACACTTGATACAGCGCGTTGTTGCGAAAGTCTGCCAGCGAGTACCAGCGTTCCACAATCGTCGCCTGCTGCTCCGCCTGATAATCGGTAAACGCCCGGCCGGCGGTCACATTGGGTTCGTAGGCACCGTTGCGCGAACCGGTCGTGACCGTGGCCACGGCCTGATGCCACAGCGAATCTGAAATGTATGCCGAGCCCAGATTCTGGTACTGCCAGATGTGCGCCAGTTCGTGAACCAGTGTGGCATCGGACATCTGACCGGAAGTGCGGATATTGTTGCCCAGCGTGGTGGGGGCCGCGGCCACCGTGGCGGTGACAATCCGCACGACATCCAGATCGATGGACTGCTCAAACACAAAGCGAGCAATATCGGTCTCGCGTTCGTTCAACGAACGGCCAGTCGATGAAAACGCAGCCCCAGAGGTCTGTCCGTAAATTTCCAACGTCGGAAAACGCACTCGGACTGGATCACCCATCGTCGCTGCTCCCGTTTGTGAAATGGCCCGCTGAGTCTTCGCCCTGCCGCAACACATCCAGACAATGTCCCCAGCGAGGTCAATTCGCTGGAGTTGCTTCTCCTGCAGCCTGCACTTCGGCAATCCAGGCCAGCACCAGTTCTTCCAGCACGTCCAGCGTGACAGCCCCGTTTTTTAGCACCGTGTGGTGAAACTCGCGGACGTCAAATCGATCTCCCAGTTCTGTCTCCGCCCGTCGCCGCAGTTCCTGGATTTTCAGTTCGCCCACCTTGTAGGCGAGCGCCTGTCCTGGCCACGCGATGTAGCGATCGACTTCGTTTTCGATATCCAGCAGCGACTTGGCCGTATTGCTGCGAAAGAACTCAATCGCATCGTCCCGCGACCACTTTAGCGAGTGCATGCCCGTGTCGACGACAAGCCTCACGGCACGCCACATTTCGTATGTCAGTTGACCAAAGCGGGAATATGGGTCGGTATACAGCCCCAGTTCGCTGCCGAGACTTTCGGAATACAGGGCCCAGCCTTCGATGAACGCGGTGTAGCCCCCCAAGCGGCGGAACTCCGGCAGATCGTCCAGTTCCATCGCCAGAGCAATCTGCAAGTGGTGTCCCGGTACCGCTTCGTGGACGGAAAGGACTTCGATTTCGTAACGTGGTCGCGCTTTCAGATCATACAGATTGACAAAGTATGTCCCCGCGCGGGTTCCATCCTGAGCCGGTTCGCGGTAGTAGGCGGCGGTGGTATCGGGAGCCACTTCCGCGGGAATCGCTTCCACGCCATACGGCATGCGGGGCAGCACCTTGAACAGCTTGATCAGCTGCGGATCGATCTGCTTGCAAACACCGCGATAGGCTTCGAGCAGTTCGTTCTCACTCGTAAAGTAGAACCGCGGATCGGTGCGGAGTTCGTTGAGAAACGCCTGAAAGTCTCCTTCAAATTCGACGCTCCGGACAACGGCTTCCATTTGCTCACGGATGCGGGCCACCTCGGACAGACCCAATTCGTGAATCTGCTGCGGTGTCAGATCGGTGGTGGTAAACTGACGGGCGCGCAGGGCGTACAGCTCTTGCCCGCGCGGCACCTGCCAGCAGCCGACGTGTGGTGAGCAGGCGGGAAGATACCGCACTTCGAAGAAGGTCAGCATCCGCTCAAACGCCGGGACCACGGTGGTACGAATCGCCGTCTTCGCTCGCTCGCGCAGGGTGGCTGCCTCGTCCTCAGGAAATCCTCGCGGGAAGTGTTCGAACGGCGCATAGAACGAACTGGCTTCCGGCCGCTCGACAATCTGCCGACGGATTTGACCGGGAAGCCGCTCCATGACGACTCGTGAATGCACGACACCCCGCTCGATGCCCGTGGCGAGCAATTGCAGCACCTGGTCCATATACGTCCCGAAGGACTCCAGCCGGGCCAGCCAGTCCTCGTAGTCGCGGACGGTGTCGAAAGAAATCGTCGAAGCGATGTCGAACTCGGTTTGAATCCCCTCCCGCTGTGTCAGCGGAATCAGATACCAGCCAAACGGGAAGCTTTCGACCGCTTCCGCATACTCGCGGCGAAACAGTCGATAGTTGATGCGATCCGCCGGCGCGAGAGTGGCGGGATCAATGGCATCCAGCTCGCGCAGCACCGCCACGCGGTGTTGATGACGCGCTTCGATCGCAGCCAGCGAGGAATCATCCCAGCGATCGTTGTATTGCTTGTAGCCCAGATACGTGGCAAAGGTGGGGCTCTGTTCAATCCGCCAGTCCCATTCGCGTTCCATCAGTTGCTGAAACTGCTGAGTCACGGCAGTATCCTCAACTGCAGTGGCCACGGATGCGCCTGTGGTGATCAGGCAACTCGTCCAACCGACACACCACATCAACCACCACAGACGTTCCATCACGACGAACCTTTGGCAACGATGTCGCTACAGCCGCGGGCCAGCGCCGTCCCGCGTGTGGGTGAACCTCACGCTCTGGCTAAGGGGCGGCCGTCCGCAGGCAGTAGAGTTTCTCCTTGCGATCGGCACCCTCGCCGATCCCCACACGCGTGAACAGCCCATCGGCACACAGGGCGGGACTGGCGTAGGCGTCATTCCCCAGGCGGTTTCGCGACAGTTCTTCAAACTTGTCCAGCGTGGCGCGGAACAGAACTGTCTCTCCTCCCAGATTGCTAATGGCAATCACATCGCCACTGGCGACGGGGGACGAACTGAAGTTCCCCCCCAGCCGCTCCATCCATTTCTGGGTTCCCGTCTGTTTGTCCCACGCCACGGCCACACCCCGATCACTGATGGCAAACACGCCATTGCCGACGATGATCAAGGACGGTTCGTAGACCTTTTGCGAGTTCTGCCAGAGCGTTTTTCCAGCGCTGTCGACACACAGCGTCTGTTGATCGGGATAGCCCCCGCTGACCACGACAATCTGACCATCAGTCACCGCGGTCCCGCAAGTCGCCTCGGGGGCATAAGGTGTCGACCAGCGCGGCTCGCCGGTGTTGGGATCGTAACTGGAAAGCTGACCTCCGCCGGAAATCACGAGTTGATCCTGCTCGCCAATGCGGGCGACGAGCGGCGTCGAATAGGTGTCCACGGAAGGACGACCCCGCTGCCAGACCACGGCACCAGTCGCCCGATCCAGCCCCACCATGACCCCCGCACCGGAGTTGTCGGCCGCCACGATCAGCAGCGAGCGGTAGGGGACTGGCGAAGGGGCGTAGCCAAATTTGGAACGAAAACTGCCGACCGGCACCTGCCACACGAGTTTGCCATCCAGGCTCAGCGCCGAAGCAAAGATCTGCCCATCATTGAAGAATGTGGCATAGACGTGCTCGCCATCGCAGGCCACGGTTCCATTTGCATAGGTAGCCTTGTCGTGGATCTCATTCGCGGGTGGGAATTTGCCGGCGTGGACGTCTGATTCCCACAGCAGTTTCCCATCTGCGCGGGAGTACGCCAGAACGGACTGACGCTGTTCGTCCAGCCGCGCTGTGGCGAGATAAACGGCATCTCCCACCACCACGGGGGACGCATGTCCGCGTCCGGGGACATCGGCTGACCACGCGATGTTTTCGCTATCGCTCCAGGTTCGTGGAAACGCGGAGGACTCGCCCAGACCGTTCTGACCGGCTCCTCGCCATTGCGGCCAATCGGTGGGGGCGATTTTCCAGGTGCCATCGGTGACGGCCGCGGTGGCGGCCGTCGGTGTGATGGAACTCACCTTGATCGGACCAGGCCCGCCGCCCCCGCAACCCGCTGTCGTCAGCAATAGCGCTGCATACATACCAACCCGCGGCAGCCCGCCATTTGTCCAGCCACTCATTCCTCGCGCTCCTCAACTCACGGGTGGAAACATCGAGCGGGAGCATATCGCGGGGCTGTCGGGGTGCATTCCACCGCGAAGCGTCAAACCGCGTACTCGCCGACACAACGAGTTTACCGCAGCGGCCTCCATGCTGCCTTGAGCGCCTGCACGAATTTACGAAGAATCCGCAGTCGCCACCTGCTGTTCCAGCCCTTGCGGCTCCCCCGGAATTCTGGTCCTTCAACTTCCTGAGGCACCGCCCGACTGGCCTCAAGTCTGCCGGCTCACCCTCTA
>JBGSIP010000662.1:0-2419 GCA_041742495.1 Planctomycetaceae bacterium | reverse complement strand
TCGAGTTCTTCGTGCGGGCGGGCGATGACCTGCACGCTAACAATTTCACCAATTTTGCTGCCGGCTGCGGCCCCGGCGTCGACGGCGGCCTTCACCGCGGCGACGTCGCCCACGACGAATGCGGTCACCAGCCCGCTACCGACCTTTTCCCAGCCAATCATCCGCACATTGGCGGCCTTCAGCATGGCGTCAGTCGCTTCAATCAGACAGACGAGGCCTTTGACCTCGACCATTCCCAGTGCTTCCATCGTCTTCGACATGTCAGAATCTTTCCCGTGAGGACACAAAACCACAGCCGTCGGATCGAGCGAGAGTCCCTGGTACTCTCCCAGCCTTCGCTCACCAGGTCGGCCGGGCAGGGTTCAGAATCAGATTGTTCAGCGAGTGCAGACCAGCCAGGCCTGCTGTCAGCCCAGTTGCCTCAGCCCAGTTGCCTCAGCCCAGTTGCGTTTTCATAGGCGACTTCCTCAGTGCGTGTGGCAGGCACAGGCGACGGGCGTCACGATCTCCACCTTGGTGGCGTGCTCCAGATCCACACAGTTGCCTTCATCGGTATCGAGATGGACTTCCAGCTTGATCCCTTTGCCGGCCCGCACGACCAGATCTTCCAGCACCGTGGTGCAGCCGCGTGACTCCACACGCAGGTGCAGGGAGTCGCCATTCTTCACGCCATAAAATGCCAGATCTTCGGGCCCCATATGGACATGGCGGGCGGCGCGGATCACCCCCTCCTTGAGTTCCACAACACCCTTGGGGCCCACCAGCACGCAGCCCGCGGTCCCCTTCACATCACCGCTGATGCGCACGGGCAGGTCGATGCCCAGAGAGATCCCATCGGTGAACGCGAGTTCCACCTGCGATTCCGGCCGGCAGGGGCCCAGAATGCGCACGTTGGGAATCATGCGACGCCGTGGCCCCACCACCGCCACCTGTTCTTCCGCGGCGAAATACCCGTCCTGGTAGAGGTCTTTGTGCACCGTCAGTTTGGCCCCTTTGCCAAACAGAGTTTCGACGTGCTCCTCGGTCAGATGGACGTGTCGAGCCGAGATGTTAACTACCAGTGGATGCGGCTGAGTCCGCGGGGCCACCGCCGGCGCACTGCCCCCCACGGACAGACGGGTGGTCACCAGATTGCGGACCAGAGCTTCGACTCTGTGGCGATCGATCGAGTTCACCAACTGGGTCATGCAGCACTTTCTCGGGGTAGCCAGAGCGTGGAAAAAATGTGTTTCGCGCCGCGGGCAGAGGTGGCATCCTCAGTTGGCGGCCAGGATTCGGTGGCTGCAGTTTCAATTCTCGATGGACTCGCGACATCTATTGGGCAGCCCTGCCGAGGTGCCCTGTTGCGATGCACTCTCCGGAGTTCACGGTCCGGCCTCCGTTGCGATCACGCCTCCGTGACAGGGGTCTCAATTGGCCGCGACATGGCACTCCACATGCGCACGTTCAAACACCTTCTGCCAGTGCTCGGTCATCGGTCCGTTGGTCACCACTCGATGGACTTGGTCGAGTCCGCACAGTCGTGCCAGCTCGACATGCCCCAGCTTGGATTGATCAATCGCCAGAATGCGTTCTTCGGCCGACTCGAGCATCTGCTGCTCCGCTTCGACGAGCAGCGAATTGCTATTGAACAGGCCGGCCTCGGTCACACCGCCGACGCTGAAAATCAGTTTTCTCACATGCAGCCGGGAGAGCGCTGCGACCACCAGCGGTCCCAAAGCGACCCCCGTTTTCGGGTAGACGTACCCGCCGACAAAAATCAGTTCGATCCGTGGTGCGTTCACCAGCAGATTGGCAATGGGCAGGGAGTTGGTCACTACCTGCAACTCTTTCTCCATCAACTGCCGCGCCACTTCGAGAGTGGTGGTGCCTCCATCGAGCAGGACCGACTCCCCGTCTCCAATCATCGTGGCCACGGTACGAGCAATCGCCATTTTTTCGGCAGTGCGGTGGGTGGCCCGAAACTCGAACGACGCCAACGAATCTCCGACATAAGCAACCCCACCCCGTGTGCGGCGAAGCTGCCCGGTTCCTTCCAAATGTTCCAAATCCCGTCGGACAGTCGATTCACTGACGCCAAGTTGCGACGAGAGCTCAGCCAGCGAGGCAAAGCCTTTGGATTCAACAACTTCGAGAATTGTATCCCGCCGCTGGGCAACAATCACGACCGACCTTCCGGCTACTTATCTTCCGTGGATTACCCACAGTATCCCATATTCTTCCACACATTGCAAGGAAGTTTTCACAACATACCAAAACGCGTCATGCGAACCGACGCGGCCACATCATGCTTATCGGCGGTTCCGGGGCGTGGCAGCGCAGGATTTCTCAACCCGGGCAGAACCTCTCCGGGTCGCCCGAAGTCTCGGTAAACTGCGATGAGTTTTCAGTCTGCTTCCCTCAGAGGAGGGCTGCTCAC
>JBGSIP010000661.1:0-3183 GCA_041742495.1 Planctomycetaceae bacterium | reverse complement strand
ACCATCACGGCGATCAGCGCACCCAACTCCCAGCCGTTGAGTCCATAGTTGGCCGCCGGCACCGTCGGCCGCGCGATGGCCAGCACGAACAGCCCGATCAGCACCGCGCGCAACAGCAATACCCAAAAGTGCCGCAACTGGATGCGCCGCTGACTGTGGACCTGATGCAGTTGAATCAGCCGCAACGCCGGAAAGACAATTTCCTTCGGCTTCGATTGCATCAGCAGATGCAGCAGGATGGGCAAGGCAATGGCCATCAATCCCAACAACAGCGCCGGATTGAGCAGGCTCATTGGATTGATCCCCTCCCCCGCCCAAATTCACCGGCCCGGTCACCGCGCAACGATTGACCAGACGACCACGACGGCAATCGCCGCCGTGTGGCGAACAGGCTTTCCATGCCCAATACGGCCATGCCGAATACAACGGCGCTCAGTGAAAGTCCCCTCGGGTGAGCGAGCAACATGAATTTCAGAACAATCCTCTATGCCCCAGCCGTCGTGGTATCGCGTTGCGCCGCGAGCCTCAGCCGGAACGATGAACGGCGGCCGCCTGACCGGGACAATTATGCAGGTTGACGTCCACGCTGTCACCGCCGCCGCCGGCGCGGTCCTGTGGCTTGCGAAACTTCCTACCGGCCGAGTGGGACCCGGCCGCCTCCTCCGGGTGGGGGAATTGCGACGGCACGTGAAATCGGTACGATAAAACTTCTCCGTGTGGCTGCCGTCCCGCCTGATCTGGGCCCGCGCAGCCCCGCTGTTGCCTGTCCGCCATTGCCAGTCCAAACCTCAGGGCGTCCCCATGCCGACCGTCGAAACAGACTCTCCTGCTGCACACGAGCCGGTTCCCCCGCAGAATTGTGTCCGCCAGGCTGCTGGCCTGCGAATCATTTTGTGCGCCGGTCTGCTCGTGTTGACGTGGCTGCTGCCAGCCGCTGCGCAAGATACACTGAATTATCCTCGGCTGGGTTCCGTCGAACGCCTCTCGCCGCAACTGGATGCCATCCTCCCTGCCGATGCCGTCATTGAGGTCATCGCCAGTGGCTTTGACTGGTCGGAAGGGCCGGTCTGGGTGCCCGAAGGGACCGACGGCTACCTGCTGTTCTCCGATATCCCGCGCAACTCCGTCATGCGTTGGGACCGCGGCCGGGGGATTTCGTTGTTTCTCAAGCCTGCCGGTTTCACCGGCCAGGTTGACTACGGCCGCGAACCGGGCTCCAACGGTCTGTATCTCGATCCACAGCGGCGGCTGGTGTTTTGCGAACACGGGGACCGCCGCATTTCTGTCCTGACCCCTGGCGGCGGCAAAATGACCATCGTGGACCGCTATGAAGGCCGGCGGCTCAACAGCCCCAACGACCTGGTCTACAGCCCGACCGGCCACCTCTATTTCACAGATCCCCCCTATGGTCTGCCGAAACAGCAGCAGGACCCCTCCCGCGAACTCGATTTTTGCGGCGTCTTCCACCTTTCTCCGGCCGGCAAGCTGTCGCTGGTGACCGATCAAATGACCCGCCCCAACGGCATTGGCCTCTCCCCGGACGGCAAGACGCTGTACGTCGCCCAATCCGATAAGGACGCTCCGATCGTCCAGTCCTTCCCGGTGTCCGCCGATGGCAGCGTCGGCGCTGGGCAGCTCTTTTTTGATGCCAGCCCGTGGGCCGGCAAACTCAAGGGGATGCCCGATGGCATGTCGGTGGCCCAGTCCGGGCACCTCTTTGTCACTGGCCCCGGCGGGGTCCTGATTCTCTCCGCCCAGGGCGAACTGCTGGGACGGCTGCTGACCGGAGAAGCCACAGCCAACTGCACGTTTGGCGGCCCCGAGATGAATGAACTGTTTATCACGGCAGACATGTATTTGTGCCGGGTAAAAACCAACGTTCGCGGCCTCACAGCGTATCACGACTAGACCGCGGGGGGCGGTGCGGAGTCGCGCGGGCTTCCGAGCCCGTCCGCTCGTTTTCCGCACCGGCGATCACTAGACTCTCCGGCATTCGCCAGCCGGTGACCGCCGGTCGATGGCCGAACAGTTTCTGGCAGAATCGTCGCCGCAGTGAACCGCTAGTCGAGAGAATGGTTGCCGGAGAGAACCCGGGACCGCTGTTTCAGCGAACCTCTGTTTCGGCAAGTTCGCATAGTGACGGGCAGACCGGGGGCAGTTTGTTCCGCTTGGCGATTTGCCTGGCAGACCGTTGCCCACGGACCAAACTCGCAGATAACGATTCTTCGCGGTCGTCTGGACCATCAATTCGCCAGCGACACGAAACACCCAGTCGAGCCACCCTTGGCGAACCACCGGAGACCCGAGTGACCGATACTCCTGCGGGACCAGTCGCACCGCTGATCGCGAACATCGAACGTGCTGTGCTGGGCAAAACCGAAGCCGTGAAGCTCGCCCTGGTCGCTCTGCTTGCAGACGGTCACCTGCTCATTGAAGACGCTCCCGGCGTCGGCAAGACCGCACTGGCCAAGGCGATTGCGCACAGCATCGACAGCGATTTCAAACGCCTCCAGTTCACGCCGGACATGCTCCCCAGTGATATCCTGGGGACCAGCGTGTTCGTGCAATCGCGCAGCGAGTTCGAATTTCACCCCGGCCCGATTTTCTCGCAGGTCCTGCTGGCCGACGAAATCAACCGCACCAATCCGCGCACCCAAAGTGCTCTGCTCGAAGCGATGAGCGAACGTCAGGTGTCACTCGACGGAGTGACCCGGCACCTGAACCGCCCCTTCTTTGTACTGGCGACGCAGAATCCCTTTGAGTTTGAGGGGACGTATCCGCTGCCAGAAAACCAGCTCGATCGCTTCATGCTGCGGATTCGCATCGGCTATCCCGACCCGGCAGTCGAACGCCGGGTGCTCGAACAGCACCGACTCGGCGAACCTGTGGACGACATCAAGGCAGTCGTCAACGCCGAGAAACTGGTGGAGATGCAGCGGAAGGTTCGCGAAGTGCGGGTGGACGACGCCATCAGTGATTACATCATGTCCATTGTTACGGCGACGCGCTCCCACAACGAACTGGCACTGGGGGTGAGCACCCGCGGAGCGATCACGCTGTATCACGCCGTGCAGGGGCTGGCGTATGTCGAAGGCCGCGACTTCGTCACGCCCGACGACGTCAAGACACTCGCCGTCCCCGCGCTCGCCCACCGGGTGGTGATTGGCGGCATTCTGCGTGACG
>JBGSIP010000660.1:0-3322 GCA_041742495.1 Planctomycetaceae bacterium | reverse complement strand
ACGCCCAGAAAATCCCAGGCAAACATCGCCGTCCGGTCGTCGTGGATGATGCGACGAAAGCGGTCCACGCGACCCCGCGCCTCGGCGTAGGTTTCCAGGCGGGACACTGAATATTCCCGGAGAGCATGGCAGATGTGAGCTGCCAGCGTTGCGGTCAGCAGCAGAACAGCAGCCGCGATCAAAGGGACCATTGCAGTTTCAATAGTTGCCGGAAGTCGACCAGGCAGCAGCCGACCTCCGCAGATCCAGCCGGGCGCTTGTCAATCGTCCGCCCGGTGGTCAGATGCCCGCCGCGGCGGGTGTCCGAACGAGGCGAGCAGTTCATCCTGCCTGTGCAACATTCGCTGACGGGGACCCTCTGCGTGGTCGTCGTGGCCGCACAAATGCAGTGCCCCGTGCACGCAATACAGTAGCAACTCGTCAGCAGGCGTCCAATCGAACTCCGCCGCCCGCTCGATCGCCATCTCGGCCGACACCACGATCTCCCCCTCCAGCGGACTTTCATCCGGCTCGGACAGTGGGAAGCTCAACACATCGGTGGCGTAGTCGTGCTCCAGAAAGTCCACATTCAACTGGTGAATGGTCGCGTTATCCACAATCACCACAGAGACTTGCGCGTGCTCAAAACCTTCAGCCGCAAACACGTCCCCCAGCTGCCGGGACAACTCGTCGGCATCAATTGGCAACAGGTCCTGATCGTTCGAAACCAGCACGTCCGCCATATCGAAATCCTGCCTAGGGACACCGGCTGCAAGTGTGAAAATTGCTTATAGCGTCCCCCTGCCGACCCGCAAAATTCCCCCCGGGAAGACTTTGGCCTCACGTTGACATATCGCGACTGTCCGATATATTATCCGGGGACACAAACACGCGGGCTCCCTGCGGCCGCGGCGACGTCCTTGACTCGCCCGCTCGCTCTTGCTCACTTGCCCCTTGTTGCTCACCTTCCGGGGAACTGCCATGACCACGACCATCGCTCCTCAAGAACTCCTGCAACGCCATCAGTCGCAGGGCCACCTGGAACTCATCGATGTGCGAACGCCCGCCGAGTTCCACGAAGTGCACGTCACGTTCGCACAGAACACGCCGCTCGACCGACTCGATGCGGCGGCCTTGGCCCAACGACACCGCGACGCAGACCAGCCACTGTATGTCATTTGCAAGTCCGGGTCGCGTGGCCAGATGGCCTGCCAGAAACTGACCGCCGCGGGAATTTCCCACGTGATCAACGTCGCTGGTGGCACAGTGGCCTGTGTCGAAGCGGGCTTGCCAGTCAAGCGGGGCCGGCCGGCGATGTCGCTCGAACGGCAAGTCCGTATTGCCGCCGGCGCATTCGTCCTGATCGGCGCCATTCCTGCGCTGCTGGGCTACCCCGCGATGGCAGGCCTGTCGGCCTTCATTGGAGCGGGCCTGATGTTCGCGGGCATCACAGACACCTGCGGCATGGGCATGGTGCTGGCACGCATGCCGTGGAACCAGCGCCCGTGCAGCTAACAGCCTGTGGAACAACGACCACCTGAAGCAATTCAGCTCGCCACTGGCTTCGCCAGTGCCCTATTGTTGCGAGGGGATTCCAAAACTCGCCAGGCCTGTGGCAATCGTGATTGCTGCAGGCCATGCGTGCCCGACAGACGGCTGACGTCCCGGTGAGACTTCACCGTCAAGCTGTCTGCATAGGCCAGTCACCAATTTTTTTCCGCCATCTGTGATCCACGGCGGTCGGCGTCGCGTATAGCCCGAGCGATGTGAGGATGTTACAACGTATTCCTCCCTCGCGGCCTGATCGCGCCCCCGAATGGTTCGCCAAGGCAATCCTCACGGGCCGCTACGTTTCACATTGGCAGGAAGGTGATCTGAATGACTCTTGGAGACTTGACCATTGGGCTGGTGTCGACACTGGCGATTGCCCTGGCCCCCTCGCTGGCCTGGGCTCAACCGGCTGCCGACGGAACGTATACCCGCGATGGGGCCATTGCTGGCACCATGACGATTGATTTTCAAACCCGCACACGGATTGATCGCTCGGGAACGCTGGCCCCCAATTCTCCCGAAGTCGGTGCCGTCGACACCTACACGTTTGATATCAACGTGGCCGAAACCACCCAGTATTCCGGCACGGTCACGCGTCAGCCAGAGATCTTTGGCTCAACCCTCGGCCTCAAGAAGCAGGATTCCCAACTGACGTACAACGTCTCGCTGGGTGTGCGCAACCCGCGCAATCTCGACGAGAAGCGATCGATCGGCAAGTGGGTGGGCACGGTGCCCATCAATGTCACCACGGGAGAGTACCTGCTGACGGGCAGTGGCGCTCAATCCAGTGCGTTGCGATTTGCCATCGACACGGTCGGCCGTCAACAGGGCTTCGTGGACAGCTTTGGTGGCCGCCTCATTGGCAAAGCCAAGGTGAAGGAATCACTCAGCGCTTACACCTATCGTCGGGTCGTCGGCGGTAAGACGGTCGCGATTACGGTCACCAAGTCCGATCCCATGACGTTCTCCGGCATCGAACTGGCCAAGGGGCCCTCGGGCAATTACCCGCGCACGCTTGTCAACGGCCGGCTCGACTATGACTACGAAACCGGCAACTGGTACACCGACGGCATCAAGTTCAAGTACACCCTCGATGGCAAGGATGTCACCGACACAATGACCGGCTCGATCAAGTGGATCGAAGATCCCGATCGCGACAGCAATGGCAAGGGCTACTACGAATTCAACCTCCGCTTCAATGAGGGAGACGGCACCAGTTCGTCCGCCGAATCGGCAGCGTTTGAAGGCCTCAGCGAGGAAGACGCCTTCTTTGCCGTCGATCCAGGCATCGTCTGCCTGACCGGGCAGGTGGAGTACGTCGATACGATGGTCCCGGGCTCCGAACTCCCCGCGTCCAGCAAAGTGATTTATCGCCTGAATTCCAACCGCATGACGAAGACCCAGTTGGTCAACTTCTTCAAGCTGTGGATGCTCTGCGTTGGCCCGACCAACGACGAATAGTCGCTCTGTGCCCCGAGCGGTGCCCGCTGATCCAGCCGGCACCGCTCGGCTGCGCGCTGCTCTTCCCCAGCCTGTCCACTGCGGCGTGCGGGACCGCATGCCCCGGTATCCGCAGAGTCTCGATACACTGGCCAGCCGGCATTCCGGCCGTCGCTAGCCCCATCTGCCAATCCACGTCTTCTCCCGAGGAATGAGCCATGAACTTTCTCGCGCGACTGGCCTACCGCTGTGGTGATCGCGAACAACTGTTGGCGCGGCGTGAGGTGCTGCGGGCCGGGGCTTTGACGGCTGCCGCCGCCATGCTCAGCGCGCGACCCGCGCAGGCCGCCAC
>JBGSIP010000659.1:0-2290 GCA_041742495.1 Planctomycetaceae bacterium | reverse complement strand
CAACCTGATGACCCACTGACCACGCAACACCGCCTGCAAATCGGCACGTTACTTGATCGCCTGCCGGCCTTGGCAGGCATTTGGACATCGCCCGGGAGTATTGCCTGCACGGAATTCAATGCGGCCGGCGATCGCCTGCTGATCGCGGGTGCTGATGGAAAAGTGACACTGTACGATCCGCGCACAGGTCAACTGGCCGTGCCAGCGATGCACCACGGATTCGCGATCACACGCGCTACGTTCGATCCGACAGGCAAGCGGCTACTCGCCGCAGGCTTGGACAACTCGGTCTATCTGTGGAATGCGGAGACGGGGCAACAGCAGGCGCGCCTCGAGCACTCGGGACGTCCGGTGCACGCCGTCTTCAGTCCGGATGGGACGCGCGTGGCCACGGCCAGTCTGGACGGCAAAGCGACCGTGTGGAATGTGGACGCCGGCACTGTCGTGCAGGAACTTCCACACACCGATGAGCAGGTCACTCTGGTTCAATACTCGCCCGACGGCTCACTGCTATTGACCGTCGCGAAGGGTGGTGTCGAGAGCCCTGGACACCTGCGACTCTGGCGGCCTGAAACAGCCGAGCAAGTTGCCAAGACCATGCAACATGACGACTATATCTGGGACGTCGCCTTCAGCTTCGATGGCCACCGAATCGCTTCGGCCAGCGACGATAGGACGGTGCGTTTGTGGGACGTCACCACGGGCGAACCAACCACCGAACCCTTGCGGCACGCGACGCAAGTGACGCGAGTCTTCTGGACTCAGGATGATCAGCAGGTTCTCACGATGGAATCCGGCGGTCAGGTACGCGTCTGGAACGCTCAGACCGGCAGCTTGCAGCAAGCCGCGATCCACCACGGCGGCTTTCTGGCCGCAACCAGCTTGAGTCCATCCGGACGCATCTTGGTCACGGGCGGTGGTGACGGCCGCACGCGGTGCTGGTCGTGGGTTTCAAGCTTGGAAATCACCCCCGTACTCTTGCAACAGGGAACGATCTCGGCCATTGCCATCGATCATCAGGATCGCCATGTAGCCATTGCCAGTCACGATGGCACTGTGCGTTTGTGGGACCTGGCAGCGTCCGTTCCCCATGTCGTGGAATTGAATCACGACGAGGAAGTGCTCACCAGTCGCTTCAGCGCCGACGGCCGTCGCATCCTCACGACCAGCCACGACAAGACGGCTCGCCAGTGGAACGCGGAAAACGGCCAACTAATCGGAACGCCGCTGCAACACGACGCGTCGGTCTATTGCGGCGTCTTCAGTCCGGACGGGAAGCTGATCGCCACCGGTTCTGACAATTACGTGCAGTTGTGGGAGGCCTCCACGGGACAAGCGATTGGCGCCCGCTGCGATCACGAAGGCGTCATCGTCCGCCTTGCTTTTCATCCCACCGAGCCTTGGCTGCTATCCGCCAGCCAACAAGGGTTGGTCAAACTCTGGGACGTTGGCTCGCGCACCGTGCGATTTGTGGTGAACCACGAAGCGCGCATAACCGTCGCTGGTTTCAGCCGAGACGGACGCTGGATTTATACCGCCGGCGACGATGGCACACTGCGACTCTGGCGCGCCGCCGATGGACAATCCGATGGCAATCACCTGAAGCACGATGACAAGATTCTCAGCTGTGTGTTCAGTCCCGATAGCCGCTACGCGTTGACGGGTGGACAAGACCATACGGCGCGCTTGTGGGAATTAGCGAGCCGCGAACCCTCGGCTCCACCCCTGATTCATCCTGGCTCCGTGTTGGCGTGCGTTTTTCGCGCGGACAGCCAGGCCTTTGCTACAGGAGATCTGCAGGGCAACATCCGCGTCTGGCGACCAGGCGAATACGATCGGCCATGGCGTTCGTTCACCGACCAGGATCGCATGGTCCAGGCACTGCGGTTTACGAGTTCCGGCGACGTGCTGGCATCGGCTTTGAATCGACATCCGGCCAATCAACAGCTTCGGTGGGGTGACGGCTTCATCATCCTTTGGGATCTCCGCACTGGCCTGCCGCTCGGCGATCCCTTTCCCCATCGCGGTGCGGTGACACAATTGGCAATCTCTCCCACAGGCACACAGTTGTTGTCGGGAGGCACCGAGCGCTGTGCGCGATTGTGGTCACTTCAATCCACGGCAATCCCCACCGCAGACCTTCAACGTCTGGCGCGGCTCTTGTCGGGTCTGCAAATGGACGCGAACTTCCAGTTGATCCCCGTGGACCGCGCGATGCTGCAAGAGGACTTTGCCGCCCTCCGGCAACTCACGCCCTCGGCATTGACGAGTACGCCTGGAGACGTTGCCA
>JBGSIP010000658.1:0-5384 GCA_041742495.1 Planctomycetaceae bacterium | reverse complement strand
GCGACACGACAAGATCTCACGGAGGCACAGAGCCACGGAGAAGTTTGGGAAGCCTCGCTCGCCCGTCGATCGGGGCTGATTGACTCAACGACCTGATGGCGCGATGGCGTCAGGCACAGCCTGACCTACCCGTCTGTCTATCGTTATGTGTCAGGCATCGTCGGGGCACCCTGCGACCCGGGGTGGCTGACATTGAGCGGTAGACGAGCCACTACAAGTCACCTCACTGCTCGGCAAGCCAGCAGCGGCTCCTTGCATTCTGCACACCGCATCCTGCACTTCGCACTCTTTGCCAGGCGCCCGGTGCTGCGGAGCCCGTCGAGTGACGGCGAGATTCAGACGCCTGTCGGGGCCGTTGGGGACCTGGCAGGCGTTTTTTCGTGAACCGTTCGGTTCCGCTTTGCGTTCGAGGCTCCTAGACTGACCGAGAGGGATCTCTCCAGCGGTGGGAACCCTGCTCTCCGGGGACTTCGTGCGGTCGCGTCACAGCGGGGCCGTGTCGAACCGGCGGGCTCTCGTGCTTCCCGACGACGCACCTGCTGAGCAAAGGCTTGATCGCATGCTGCAGAACATTGCCCAGATGTTTGGCCTGGCCCTCGTGTTGCTGGGCGTGCTGGTGGTGATTGTGTTCCTGGTGGTGTTCCTCAAGTACTTCCATCTGTGGATTCGGGCGTACTTTTCGCGGGCCAAGGTCTCGCCCTGGCAGTTGGTGGGGTTGTACCTGCAGGGAGCCAACCCGCAGGTCATCGTGGATGCCAAGATTGCCGCGGTGCAGTCCGGCATGACGAAGATTCCGACGTCCGCCTATGCCGCGCACTATCTGGCGGGGGGAAATGTCCGCCGGGTGGTGCAGGCCCTGATTGCCGCCCACCGCGCCCGGATTGATCTGGACTGGGACACCGCGGCTGCCATCGACATTGCCGGCCGCGACGTGTTGGAAGCAGTGCGGACGAGCGTCGATCCCAAAGTGATTGACTGCCCGGACCAGAAAAAAACCGCTCGGGCAACGCTCGACGGCGTGGCCAAAGACGGCATTCAGCTCAAGGCACGAGCCCGCGTGACGGTGCGGACCAACATCAGCCAACTGGTGGGGGGAGCGACAGAAGACACCGTGATTGCCCGCGTCGGCGAAGGGATTGTGTCCGCCATTGGCTCTTGCAAGACGCACCAGGAAGTGCTTGCCAGTCCGGTCCTCATTGCCAAGGCGGTGATGGCCAAGGGGCTGGACGCGCAAACGGCCTACGAAATTGTCTCGATCGACATCGCCGACATCGATGTCGGGGACAACGTGGGAGCCCGACTGCAGGCCGACCAGGCGGAGGCAGACGTGCGGGTCGCGCAGGCACGAGCGGAAGAACAGCGGGCCAGTGCCGTGGCAACCGAGCAAGAGATGAAGGCTCTGACGCAGGAAAACCAGGCCAAGGTCGTGCTGGCCGAAGCAGAAATTCCGGTGGCGATGGCTGAAGCCTTCCGCGTGGGAACCATGCGGGTCAAGCCGAACCCCAACGGGGCGTAGCCGTGCTCGGCCCGCTCGGAAAACGTCATGCGTGGGCGGGCCGCGGTGGCAGTTCGGCAGCGAGTCTGGCGGCTTTCCCAATCCCGATTGCCTGACATCCGGATGCACGGTGTCGGGCGCCTGAAACGGATCTGCGGGAACTGACTGCCAGCCCAGAGAAGCTGTCGCCGCGCAACGACAACGCTCGATGAACAGAGTGGACTATCGCCGGTCGGGCATGGCTGTGGACAGATTCGCGCCTGCGGTAACAGTTTTCCCAATCGGCACGCTGCGCGTCTTCCGCTCACAAGGCACAATTCGCCGCGACGACGATCGGAGCCACGGGGATGCCTATGGCGGCACACGTCCAACATGGTGAATTCCGTGCGAACTCGCGGCCGCCGGCCACGGCCTGAGTGAACATCCCGATCAGCCGATTGCCAACCTGTTTGACCACCGGTAACATCACGGCAGGCCTGTTCTGGCGGTTTGCCCGACGTCGTGCCGGGGTCCCCCCCCCACCAGGACTGTCCCCTCCGGGACGATCACCGTTTTGAGACCACGCATGAATGACAATCGTCAATTGCTGCTGAGCGAACGTGAGCGCGAAATTATCCTGCGCGGTCTGCGCTATGTGAGAAGCGCGCTCGCCCTGGAAATGATCGACCCGACCCCTGAGACGGTCGCCCAGCGACGCCGGGAAATGAGCGAAGTGGCCGCCCTGAGCGATCTGATTTCCCGCTCAGAGCGAACCGCTGCCACCATTGGCTGAACACCGTTCCCGGCACCTTCCTGGCCCGCCACCTGTGGTTGGCTCACTTGGGTGCCGCAGGTGGTGTGCTCTGGTCGCTGAAAAAACGAACGACTGACTTGCACGTCCCGGGATGATTGTCATCCTCGGGACGTTTTTTGTTGTCTGGAACGTACCCTGCCAACAGACTCGGCGGCGATGGTGCCATTGCCGCGACAGGCGACTGCAATTCTTCGCGCCGCTGCCGTGACGGTTGCCCTCCGGCGAGAATCGCGGCTGCCGGTGGCCGCCGCGGCGGCCTTTGCTCCTCCCCTTCTGTGATAAGACGCCGATGCGATTTCAGCATGTCTGTGTGGAATCGATTGGCTATGTCCTGCCGGGCGAGGTGGTGACGTCAGCCCAGATCGAAGAGCGGTTGGCCCCGGTCTATGATCGATTGGGACTGAGTGTGGGCCGGCTCGAATTGATGACAGGGATTCGCGAGCGGCGTTTTTTCCCACCGGGCACTCTCCCTTCGCAGGTTGCGAGGCAGGCGGGTGAGGCGGCGCTGTCCGCGGCTGGCATTTCCCGCGACAAAATCGGTGCCGCCCTGTTGGGTTCGGTCTGCCGCGATCATCTGGAACCGGCCACTGCGAACGCCGTTCATCACGGGCTCGGCCTGCCCGCAGCGTGCGATGTGCTCGATCTGAGCAATGCCTGTCTGGGTCTGCTCAACGGAGTGCTGTACCTGGCGGCACAGATCGAACTGGGTCACATCGCGGCAGGGATCGTCTTTGGGGGAGAGATCGGCCGGCCGCTGGTGGAGGGGACGATCGACAGCCTCAATCGCAATCTGCAAGTGACACGGCAAACGATCAAGAATGATTTTGCCTCGCTCACCATTGGTTCTGGCGGCGCGGCGATTGTGTTGTGCGATCGTCGTCTCAGTCGGACGCAGTCACGCTTGCGGGCCGCGGTGCGATTGTCAGACACCTCTGCACACACGTTGTGCGCTGGGGGCAGCGAAGCGGCCGTGCATGGCGATGATCGCCCGCGGATGGTGACCGATTCGGAAGCGCTGCTGCATGCGGGAGTCGCCTTGGCGCAGCGGGCCTGGCCACAGTTGCAAAGGGCAGCCCGCTGGCCGGGAGAAGCGATCCTCAAGACCGCAACACATCAGGTGGGCAAAGCGCACCGCCGACTGCTGCTGGACGCGCTGCACCTGCCGCTGCAGGCCGATTTCCCAACGGTTGAAACACTCGGGAACACGGGAGCGGTGGCGCTCCCGACAGCGGCGGCGGTCGCCGTTGAACAGGGTCACGTTGTGCCAGGTGATCACTGGGCCTGGCTGGGCATCGGCAGCGGGCTGAACACCGTGATGCTGGCCATTGACTACCAGGGATTCGGCGTCGCCCAGCGACAGTACGAAGGTTGACCCACTGCCGCGCGGCGGTTGCGGTAGCAGTGGAGATGCCATTGGCGGCAGTCGTACGCGGCCGACGGCCGTTGCTGAGCGGTGGCGTCAAACGAAAGAAACTCCCGCCGCGGCGTCGCTTGTCAACGACAAGTGCTCGCAGGGCGGGAGTGACCTTGCACCGCTGGCTGTGGGCTGGCGACCACCAGCTCGTTTTGAACCCACGACCGGCAGCCAGAATGAGGTTGCGTGGGCAGCGTTCCACTGGCGGCTACTTGATATCCACACACGACTCGATCTGCGTCCAGGCTTTGTTACGCGTCGCTTCAAAAGCGTCGAAGTCACGGTTGTCGTGCTTGGTCACAAATCGTTCGAACAGACGGGCCTCTTCCTGAATCAGCCCGAGAATGGCAATGGCCTCCGTGACCAGTTTTTCGTCGTCTTCATCGACCATGTTGTCGCGGACTTTCAGCAACTGGCGTTTGAGAGACCCCAGCATGCTGATGACGGGTTTCATGCGGCCGGCAGCCTGCTCGGCGGAATAGACATCCGCCGTGAAGGCATCGGCCACCGACACCACGTGCGCGTGCATGCTGTAGATCGTCGCCGCGACCAGCCCTCCAATGGCTTCCAGCCGCCCGTCATCCTTGGGCAACACCGTCCCTGCCGGTTGCGCGGCAGCCGGTTGCCCGCTGGGCAAGCCGCAGCACACCCATCCCGCCAAGAGCGCGACACAAAGAATTCTGCGAAGAAACATGTTTCGCCCCACGCCGAACGAGACCTCACTGCCGAGTCTTACGCTGCACTCACATCGCACCGCATCGCAGCTTCATGCTCGCCCTGCTGTCACAGCGACAACTCGATGATGCGGTTGGGCACCAGCCGCACGTGATGAGTAGTGCGCTGGCCGGCCGCGTCGAGAATGACCACTTCCACAATGTGCGGATTGCCGGGGAACAGCGGCTCCGATTCAAACCGCCACAGGTTGGCATCGTTCTTGTCCTGGTACCCTTGCAGTTCGTCCTTTTCGCGGAACGGATGCGTGTTGAGCACATGCACTTCCACGGCATTCGCGGTTCGGATTTCGAGCATCCCCACGCGTGGCGGCTTTTGGGCGGGCACGGTGCGCAACGCACGGTAATAGGTGTACCCCGCCCCGCTCCCCCCGGCGACCGGCGGGCCTACCGTCAGGGGCATCGCGGGGGCGAATTCCTGCATCGGCATTCCCCCCTGAGGCAGCATCTGTACCGACATCGGCGGCGGCAGATCATGCGAACTGCCAAAGTGCGACATTCCGCCCCCGCCGCGCGAGCACGGACAATCAGCCGAAGCCAGTGGTGCCACGGAGACAAACCCCAACAGCGCCGCCGGAGTGTACATCAACAGACCGCGTTGAAATGTCAGCATGAGCTGTCCTCTCGATTGGAACCGCGCTGCACACGAGCCGCAACGACACGGCCAGCCGGAGTCTGCATCGCAATCACCCACGACAGAACGCTACACCATGCCCGACCGGCTGCCGGCAAATTGCTGCTGTCCCGGCAATTTCACGCTTCTCCGCCGCCCACCCGTCGCCATGGTCTTTGCAGATGCTGAACTCACCGCCGGCGAACATCTTTTCGCTACCGCTGCAGGGCGCGCAATCGTCAGAGTTCAGCCGGGAATGACGCGTGGCGCATGACGAACCAATCCACGACGCCTGCAGCAGGGAACGCCGAGCGGCGGCGTGCGCAAGACAGCGTGCG
>JBGSIP010000657.1:0-1568 GCA_041742495.1 Planctomycetaceae bacterium | reverse complement strand
GCGCCAATGCCAGCGGCTGGTTGCCGACCGGCCATGAGGGGGGGGCGAATTCCGGCGGCTGGCTGTCTGGGTTCATCGGGCCGGCGGCGCTGGTGTTGGAAGCGCTGCCAGCGGCCCAGGGAGCCGTGGGATCAAAGCTGGCTCCGTTCGTCGGGAGCGGCTCGGCACTGGCGACCACGCGGGACTGCACGGCCGGCCGCAGCATCAATGCGCCATCGGGCTCAGTCACAGGATTGAAATTGGTGGCGTGGACGGGATGCGCAGGGGCTCCGTGGCCAAAGGGGGACGCACCAAGATCCGGCGGTTGCGCCAGTGACGGAGTCATTGACACCGGTGAGAACGATTGTGGCAGAGACTGGAGGGGGGCCTGGGCTGCCAGCGAGAGACCCGGGGGAGCGAGACTGGGACTGGTCATGCCGGCTGCATCGATGTTCGACATGGCATTGTTGAGGGCCCAGTCGGGAACCTGGCCGCTTCCGACGGGGGCGGAGTGAACAGGCGCTTGCAGCGCGGCCATCGTCGATTCGTACGACGAGGCTTTCTGATTCTGTTGTGTGTTCTGACGAGCCTCGTCCATCATCGCCTTGAGCTTGCGTGTCGCTTCCGTGGGGGCATCGCTGGCAGAGGGCACACGCTGACCACCTGCGGCTCCCAATGGCGGAAGACCACCCGCATTTTGCTCAAAGGCGGCCATCTGCACGGGGGGTGAGGGACTGCCTGCGGGACCAGCCGAAGAACCTGCCATCTGCGCAAAGACTGAGGCGCGGCTGGTATCTCCCAGTTGTTGATACAGGTTGGCGAGATGCCCGGCCGCGACGGCGTTTCCAGGGGCATATTCCATGGCGAGTGACAGCGCGCGTTCGCTGTCACCCAGTCGGCCCGCCAGCAAGTAAGAATAGCCGAGGTTGGTCAGCACTTCGCTGTTCTTGGGCTCGACGCGCAGAGCCGTACGATAAAACTGCTCCGCCTGAGCGAAGTTCTGTTCCTGATCGGCGATGATGGCCAGCGAATGGTTGGCGTCGACGGAGTCTGGCCGGTACTGCAGCACGGTGCCAAAATGCTGACGGGCGGCCGCCAGATTGCCAGCCGCCAGGGCCGTTCGTCCTGCGGTCAGATGCTCGGTGACAATGGCCTCCGAAGGGCGTGACAAATCCTGCTTGGCCAGTTCGACAGCAGATTCAATCTGTTCCGCGGCATCTGGTTTGGATTTCTGGAACCACAACCGTGGGTTCGCCTTGGCCATCCAGGGGGCGGACTGACAGCCTGTCGTGACCAAGGCGGCCACACAGACCAGCAGCGGTGCCGCAATACGTCGGGGGAACGACATCCGTGTCGATCTCCTCAGAAGGGGTTATTTCAGCGTCGCAGGGGGGGCACGGCACGACCCGCCGACGGCAAGCCGCAGCGCAGTCCAGACCCCTGCCCGTGCGAATGGTGAACGGAGCAGTCGAGGGTCATACCTGTCCCTGGCGTGCCGTGTCGAGGTCAGACCGGGTGGGCGGCGACCGTCGGCGCGGCGGGTTGCAAAAATTACGCAGGCCTGGCGGGTCGCTGCCAGATCGACAACC
>JBGSIP010000656.1:0-6875 GCA_041742495.1 Planctomycetaceae bacterium | reverse complement strand
GGCACGGAACGACACCCGCTGCCAATCCCCAATCGCAGGGGGGAGTGTGTCCTCCCCCACCGCAAGTGCCGCGGCCAGTTGGGACGTGAAGTTGTTGGTGGCAGGTGCATGGCCGAACAGACCGGCAGTCCACTGCTGCCGGCGATTGAGTTGCCACAGTTCCAGCCCTCCCAAAGCGATGGCGGTGCTCACACACAGAACACACCACGCGGGGCTCATCGACAATTTCCGCGGGCGCGCGGCAGGATCGACTCTGTGGAAGAAACGTCGTGTGATGGCGAACGTTCCGTCCCACAGCGGAGCGAGCGCGGACTGACGACGCAAATCGCGAGATTCTCGAGATCCCACCGCAACAGGACCAAACACAAAGACGAGTCCGGCGTCCGTACTGACGGTGAGCCCCACTGCCATCAAAAACGTGGCGAAACCCAGGATTTCATGCGGCCATCCGGTGGCAAGGTTGTAGCCCGCCAGTTGAGGAATTGCGGCAATGATGACGATGCGCGTGACGTTCATCACGACGCTCCAGACCAGCGAAGATGAAAGCAGGCACGCGCTGAACAGCCACGGTCGATAGGCGAGCACGCAATGGAGGGCGGTGAGACTCCACAGCGCAAAGAATGAATTGATGCCGCTGCAGGCTTCGTCGACAAACAGCTCGCGATCCGCCAATGCGATCACGTTTCCGGTCCGCAAGTGCGGCACGTCGAGCCACTCCAAGATGTCTCCGCTGACCGCCGAGGAGACGCTTTGCAGCCAGGTGACAAGTTCCTCATCGAGACCCATCGGCAGCGGCAGCAGCAGCCACAATAGCAGCCAGCAGGCTCCGAGATTGGAATCGGGAAGACGTGCTCCGCGCCAGGCGATCAATGCACCTGCGGTGCAGATGGCCGCGAATCCAGCCAGCCACGGCGAAGAGACCAGTGCCGCAGCCCCCCAGGCCGACAGTGCGAACAGGATGCCCAGCACCGCCGCGGTGCGAAATGCCCGCGTGGGCTCATCAGCGGCCGGCCAGCGAGCACGAAATAATGCGGCCGCGGCAACCAGTACGAGCGGAAAGTGCTGATAGAAGGGGGCTTGCCAAAGCTGCCTCAAATGCAAAACCAGGAGCGGCAACTGCCCGCCTGCGATCGCGGCCAAAGCTACGAACAGCCAGCGAGTTCGGCGAGCCACAACGCGGCGGGCGACTGAGGATTCGCTCGCGTCTGGAACATCTGCGGTGGACATGCGGCGTCAGTCACAGCAGGACGATCGATCGAGAAGTCAGACCGTCGACGGCGCAATCCGCAGCAGTCACAGCGCGAGCGCAGAGAGAGCCAAAGCCCCGCTGAGTGTGGGGGCCGTGAGCCGTCCAGGTTGCGATTCGAAACGCATGGGCGCGTCGTCGCTGCTCCCGCTGGAAGACCAGCGAGAGCTCAACCCGCACCACACGCAACGGCGCTACTTGCGATGACGAATCCGAGCTCGCATGCGACGCTTCTTCCGCCCGATTTTCCGTCGCCCTTTTCCGCTCTTCTTCGTACCCATACGCTCCGCAATCCTGGCTGGCAGACCCACATCGTGGCTGCACGGCATGCCGTTTTCGAGACCTAACACCCCTCCTCAGACGGTCTTGGAGGGGAACCGCGAAGAATATCGAGCAGAACAAACCCACGCAACTGCGGGGTTGGGGAAAACGCGAGCTCCGCCGGTTTGCTGGTTCGACAGTCGCTGACGGCGAACGTCACTCGGCACCAGCCGGCACCAGCCGATCAACGCCTGTGCGACGCGTTCGTTTGGCCACGTTCCCGCCTGCCGCAGCCGCAGACGGGGACGCAGGTGGGGACGGGGACGCAGGTGGTATTTCATCGCAGCTTGGAATCGGCGTACGATCGATGGGGCGGGGGACCGCGTTGTGGCCGCGGGTCCTGTTCGCGGTCGAAACGCGGTCCGCACCTAAGATCGAGGTGGTGTATGCATTCGGACTCTGATGGCGATATCGCTCCGCAGCCACCGTTCTTGGGGAGTACCTGGCCGTCGATTCTCTGGGGTCTCAACGCAGTCGCGATCATCGCCTGCGGTTGCGCGAACCCCATGAATACGGCTTTTCCGGTGTTTCAGGCCCAGGATCCGCGGACGGAAGCCGAGCGGTACGAACGATTCAATCCCTTTCCGTCGGGATCGGTGGGACCGGATGTGAACGCATTGCCACCCGACAGCAATGCGCGGCGGAGTGAGACGCGCTCGGCTCAGGATGCAGCACTGGCGCGTGGCAGCGCGACGGCTGCTCCCGGTCCCCTGCCGGGCTGGCCGGCTGGGGCTTTTCCTCCACAAGGCGTCGCACCCTGAATTCCGGCAGCGACGATCGCTCGAAATCCGGGCTCCCGGCGAGGTCGACCTACACCGATCCGCGGGGGACCACTACACTGCCGCCGATTCGTACGGGCGAAGTGAGTGAGGCGGTCTGCATTCTGGGACTTTCCCAAGAAACTTCAGTGCAGGCAGAGGGAAGGCTTCAATGGTAGCCGTGCGGTTCAGGGAGAATCACACGGTCGGATCGCCCAAAGGGATCTGGCAGTCGCGCACGGCATGCCTGCGAAGTCACACCAGGAACATCACTCAGCAGTAGTTATCGACCGGTGGCCATTGTCCGGCGGCTATCTCCCCGCGGCCTGCCCGGTCGGCATTCTGAAAAGGCGGTTCTCCATGCGAGTTCTGGTGACCGGCGGAGCCGGGTTTATTGGCAGCCACATTGTCGATCGACTACTGGCGCAAGGGCACGAACCGGCGGTCCTGGACGACTTGAGTTCGGGCATGCCCGAGAATGTTCCGGCCGGCGTGCCACTGTATCGCGTGGATATTCGCGATCGCCAGGGCGTACGGGAAGCTTTTGCGGCCGCCAAGCCGCAGCGGGTCTGTCATCAGGCCGCGCAACTGTCGGTGAGTCGCAGTGTGCGCGAGCCTTCGCTGGATGCCGAGATCAACGTCATCGGGATGCTGAACGTGCTGGAGGCGAGTGCCGAACAGCAGGTGGACCGCTTTGTTTTTGCGTCCTCCGGCGGCGTGCTGTATGGCGATGTCACCACTCCGGCTCCGGAAGAGACCCCCGCCAATCCTATTTCACCGTATGGGATTACCAAGTGGGTGGGCGAGCGGTATCTGCGGTTCTTCTCGGCGCAGCATGGACTGGAGACCGTGGCGCTGCGTTACTCCAACGTGTACGGGCCACGACAGAATCCGCATGGCGAGGCTGGCGTTGTGGCGATCTTCAATACCCGGCTGCTGGGCGGAGATGCCTGCCGCGTCAACGGAGATGGCAAGTACATTCGTGACTACGTGTACGTGACCGATGTGGCCGCAGCCAATGTGCTGGCCCTGACGGCACAACTGCCGGACGGTAAACATCACTATTACAACGTGGGGACCGGTGCCGCGACCGACGTGAACGAACTGGAAGACATGTTGCGGACGCGGGTGATGCAGATACTGAAGTCGCGGAACGCGGAGAAGCTGCCGGCTCCTCCCGAACATGGCCCCTCGCGGGAAGGTGACTTGCGATCGAACCTGATCGACGCCAGCAAGCTGCAGCGAGATTTGGGCTGGAGCCCTGAGGTGGCGGTCGACCACGGACTGCGGATGACCGTGGACTGGTTTGCCGCACGCGAGCTGGGGCCCGCGTCGTAACGCTCGCGGGAGAAGATTGACGGGCTTTCTTTCAACGATTCCACTCACGAGTCCACTGAGCAGTCGACATCATGAAAACAGTACTGGTTACCGGCGGCGCTGGCTTTCTGGGCAGTCATCTGTGCGAGCGACTGCTCCACGAGGGGCACGACGTCATCTGTCTGGACAACTTCTTTTCCGGCCGGAAAGACAACATTCTGCACCTGATGGGACACCCGCGGTTTGAAGTCATCCGCCACGATATCGTGCATCCCATTTACCTCGAAGCCGAGCAGATCTATCACTTGGCCTGCCCGGCTTCGCCACGGGCGTATCAGTACAACCCGATCAAGACCATCAAGACCTCGACGGTGGGCGTGGTCAATGTGCTGGGACTGGCCAAACGCTGCAATGCGCGGGTGCTGCACACGTCGACAAGCGAAGTGTATGGCGATCCCGATGTGCATCCGCAGCGCGAGGACTACTGGGGGAACGTCAACCCGATTGGCCCTCGCAGTTGTTATGACGAAGGCAAGCGGGTCGCCGAATCGTTGTGCATGAACTATCACCTGGCCCACGGTGTGGGCATTCGGATCGTGCGGATTTTCAATACGTACGGTCCACGGATGGACCCCGACGATGGTCGCGTGGTGTCCAACTTCATCATGCAGGCGCTGCGCGGCGAACCGATCACCCTGTACGGAGATGGCGGGCAAACGCGGTCGTTCTGCTTTGTGGATGACATGATTGAGGGGTTTATCCGACTGATGAATCAGGAGACGGAGATTGGCCCTGTGAACATCGGCAATCCGCATGAGTCGACGATGATCGAACTGGCGGAAGCCGTCATCGAACTGACGGGCTCGCGATCAAAAATGATCAAGGTGGCTCTGCCGCCGGATGACCCCAAACGCCGCTGTCCGGACATCACCAAGGCGAAGCAGGTGCTGGGCTGGGAGCCCCGAATCTCGTTGCGGGAAGGTCTCGCGAAAACGGTGGCGTATTACCGTGAGCATCTCGAAAGGACGACGAAATGAAGCGGGTGCTCGTGACGGGAGCCGCAGGATTCATCGGCTCGCACGTCAGTCACCGTCTGCTGGATCGCGGTGACCTGGTGGTCGGCCTGGACGATCTGAACGCCTATTACGATGTGCGGCTGAAAGAGGCCCGTTTGGCACGGCTCGAATCGCGAGACGGCTTTACCACCGTACGCGGGGATGTCGCTGACCGACAATTGCTGCCGCAGTTGTTTGCCGAGCATCAGTTTGAGGCCGTGATTCATCTGGCCGCGCAGGCTGGAGTGCGCTACTCGCTGGAGAATCCGCACGCGTATATCGACAGCAACATTGTGGGCTTCACCAACATTCTCGAAGGCTGCCGACACGCGCGGGTGGGCCATCTGGTGTATGCCTCGTCCAGCTCGGTCTATGGCATCAATCGGCAGATGCCGTTTTCCGTGCTGGACACGGTCGATCACCCCATCAGTCTGTATGCGGCCACCAAAAAGGCCAATGAGCTGATGGCCCACACATACAGCCATCTGTTCGGTCTGCCGACGACGGGGCTGCGATTCTTCACCGTCTATGGGCCGTGGGGCCGCCCGGACATGGCGCTGTTCTTGTTTACCAAGGCCATCCTCGCCGGGAAGCCGATCCGGGTGTTCAACCACGGGCAAATGGAGCGAGATTTTACCTATGTCGACGACATCGTCGAAGGCATTCTGCGGACCTGTGACCATGTCCCGGCGGCCGATCCCGACTGGACGGTGGAAACGGGCAACGCGTCCCGCAGCTCAGCACCTTACCGCGTGTACAACATTGGGAATCGTAATCCCGTGCCGTTGATGACCATGATCGAAACGCTGGAGCGAAAGCTGGGTCGCGTGGCCGAGAAGGAATTCTTGCCGATGCAGCCGGGCGACGTCCCCGCCACGTATGCCGACGTCGATGAACTGGTCGCGGATACCGGTTTTCAGCCGCAGACGTCGATCGAGACAGGAGTGGGCCGGTTTGTCGACTGGTACCTGGACTATTTCTCGGAACGCGCGGGCGGCAGTTAAATCATTTGATTGCGCTATCTGCCCCTCTGGGCAGGATGATGCGTGGACAGGCCAGTATGTCGGGCGGTGTGGGCCGTGGGGCGGGGCCCCTCAGGCGACCTGTGAGACTACTGAAGTTCGAGCACGATGTGCAGCGCTTGGCGTCCACTGACTGTCAGTCGCCGCACGCGGCCGGTTCCCAGGTTGCCGTCATCCAACCGCTCGTCAATTGCCAGCATGTCGGCGAGCGATAGCGGCTCTCCGGGCTTGGGTTGGACCGCGGGGCCGCACGCCGGTGAGGTGGATTCCGGGCCGTTCCAGTCGTAGGTGCCACCGATGGGTGTTGGTGAGAAGTCAGATCGCCACAAGTAGTCCTTCAATTCGCTCGGCAACACGCCGTGAAGGGCGTCCGCCGGCCAACGGCCATTGGCGGCCCGAAACCGTTCTGCGGCGCTCGCAATCTTTTCCAATTGCTGAGCCACCACCAGATGCCGCGAATCGTCTTGAATGCTGACCATGCGCGAGGTGGCAATTGCCGTGATGATGCCCAGCACCAGCACGGTCACGACCAACTCGACCAGGGTAAAGCCGCAACGCATGACAGGTAGTCCTGACCGTCGAACAGAGTGTCGGACGGAGCCTTCACGTACGATCTACGGTTAGCGTAGGACATTTGTCCGGCACGTTGCGGGATCGACCGCATCCGCGGAAGCCACTTTGACGCTGCGCCGTCGATATCACCTGACAGATCGTTCGATTCGGAATATCCGGCGCGGCAGCGGGTGAGGCGATGGAACGAGTTCCGCCCGCTGCCGCGCCGCTTCCCGCTCGCGAATGATGATCGCGAAGATCGTTGCCGGCGTAAAAAAAAAGACGCAGGGGAACCTTCAAGGAGGTTCCCCTGCGTGAGCGAACGCACAGCGATTGCCATCAGGAGCGCTTGGCGACCCGGAACCAATCGGTGTGGAACTTTTCGCCACGCGGCTTGTCGACACGTTCGTACGTGTGGGCACCAAAGTAGTCCCGCTGAGCTTGCAGCAGGTTGGCTGGGAGCCGGTCGCGACGGTAACCGTCGAAATAGGTCAACGCCGCACTGAAGCCGGGCACCGGGAGGCCCAACTCGACGGCGGTCGCGACGACGCGGCGCCAGCTTGGCTGGGCTTTCTCGATGGCGGCACGGAAGAAGTCATCCAGC
>JBGSIP010000655.1:0-2064 GCA_041742495.1 Planctomycetaceae bacterium | reverse complement strand
ACGAACACAGCGGGACTGACGACAGCGAGACAGTCCGCGCCACGGCGGGGCATCCGTTCTATGTGTTGCGCGGGGCCGATCTGGAATCGCGGCCCAAGGGTGAGCACCAGGTGGAGATCGAGCTGGAGCAGGCGCTGCGGCGGGTGCACAACTGCCAAGGGCAGTTGACGCGGTTCGACTGGTCGACCAGCGCGATTCGCCAACCGGCTGACGTCGCTGCAGGGAGTACCGTCACGCTCTTGATGCTTGCTGCCGCAGGCACCAACCGCCCATGGCGGACCGCGGAGCAACTCCCCGGCCGCTGGGTCGACGCCGTTGACCTCGTTCCCGGCGACGTACTGCTCCTCCGCAACGGCCGCGAGGCCGTGGTCACCACCGTCGAATGGCAGGACGAGCCAAAACCGGTCTACAACTTCCGGGTCGCGGAGTTGTCGTGTTATGCTGTGGGCGACTGTGGTGCGTTGGTGCACAATAGTTGTGCGGGGAAGGTCAATCTGAATCGCAATGGAGCCGTTTCACGATTCGGCGTGTACGAGATTTATGTCAATGGGACTCTTCATAAGGTTGGCAAAGCAGACCTCAATCGCATTACCCAAAGCAGTGCTTTGCCTACCCGCCTGCATCAACAGATCCGCACTCTCCGGAGTCGCTTTGGAGCGAACAACGTGACCCATGGAGTAACCGACTTGGGTGAACTGACAACGCAACTCGCCAAACAGGCGGAACACGCCATACTTGGCGACTATTTCACTCGGCATGGCATTGTGCCCCTCGGAAACATCAAGAGCTTCTTCCCATGAAAGTGTATGTATTGCAGTGTTACATTGGATGGTCGTTCTCATTCTCTCATTTGTTTCAACACTATGTTCATCACGCACTCACCAGTTGCGTCACTGCGTCGCGCGCATTCGCCAAGAAGTATGGTGATGACTTCGAGCTGATATTCAATTTCTCAGCCAAGCCCGATCTAGCGGACTCGGAAATTCGCGGCCCAGCGATCTACCGGAAGGACCGGCAGGTTGAGTACACGATTTTTGTCCCGTACAAGAACAAGGCCTATGCCAGAACACTTGCTGGCCATCGAGACGCACTGGAGTCACTCTTCCAGGCAATCGTAAGGGTCCTACAGAAGTATGACATTGATGCGACCGTGATTGAAAATCAGTCCGTGTCTTGGATTCAACACGTGCTGGCCAGTCCCGAGATGATTGCCGAATGGGATCAACCTGTCGTCTCGATACAATCGAGCTCGCTCGCAGTTGAACCGGAAACCAGCACTCATCTCGACAAACTCGAAGAATCGAAAGCAGAAATGACAACTCCGCCGGTGCTGCAGTTTCCAGAGAATCTTCTGGCGCTCGTGGCCGAACAGGATGGGCAATGGGACACTGAAGAGTATGAACCGTTCATTGTCTCGGTACTGACCGGAACAGAGTACGGCGGTCACGAGATCCCGATTGCATGGCAGTTGGAGTTTGACCCAGCCGACGCGGAGTCGGCAGAGGTTATGGAGATCCTTGAAGAGAATGACCTGCAGCCGAATGGCGACGGGTGGGCGAGCGTGATCCTGGCGATTCTCGCGGCACGGTCGTCGGAATTCGCAGAGTTCGCGCACTCGGATTCGGAAGATGCGGCGTGTGTTCTGTGGACAGATCGTGAGGACGTGTTTCAGGCCCTCTTTTCAGTAGCGTGGGAGGCCGTGCTCGGTGCGTAGTTCAACGCCCCCAGCACGAATAGAAGCTCGTCGTCGTACGACCGGAAGTTCTCGCGTGGCCAGAATGATCCTTGCATCGCGTTGCCGACGATGTCTGGTTGCCGCCGGGGGATGAACCGGCGGGCAATCATGGGGTCCATACGTCGCAGTTGGATCGGGTCTTCCGGGTGGAGTGGGATGCCGCGCTGTCCCCGACGTGGGAAGCGTCTGTGTTGGGGAACGTGCCGTGGACGTTCACGCAGACGGTGAGAGAGCCGGGGATCTGGCAGGCGGAGTTGCACGGTCAGGGCCAGAGCACTGCCGACGAGACCACCGGCCTGGCGAGTTGGCTCCCCAGCTACACCGAGTTG
>JBGSIP010000654.1:0-7284 GCA_041742495.1 Planctomycetaceae bacterium | reverse complement strand
ATCGGGGTGCGGTTGCAGTGGCTAAGCGTCGCCGGGTGCCACGGCTGGCTGGCCCAGCCGTGAGGGGATTGGCAGGTCAAGCTGTGCCCGTCAGACTGAGATCGATAGCCCCCTACCCTCCGTTGTCCGGACGTCGGTATGTCCACCGAGCTCTTGTTGGTCGAATTGCCGCAGTCGGCACTGCTGGGCAAGCCAGCCGTGGCACCCAGTCACCGACGCTGCGTGACGTTTAGCAATGGACGAACCTCTACACCGGCTTCAGGTCTGGGTTGGGCGGGCCACAGTCGGTGTCAGCCTTGCAAGCTGGGCAAAGCAGGTCGATTTCAGCGGAAGTTCCGAAGATTCGGATCAGGCGAGCTTTCCAACTTGGGAATCGGGTGCAAGAATGCCGAAAACAGCTGAGAATCGAGCCGCCGCCCACTCCTCCAGCCTCCGATCGGGCCGGCGGTCGACCCTCTCTTCGTGTGCCCGGCAGACGCGATCGCCCCAAGTCTCCCAGCTTATCCTCCCGGATGACGGAGGCCGCTTAGGTCGATCCGCAACACGCTGGTCCTACCACGGTTGTTTACCCCCTGTAACCGTTCTCCAGTGACCTGTCCCGCTGTGCTCCATCTGGCCCCCGTACTGGACCGACGTCTGCTGCGACGTGCGGTCGCCGTACGCGCGGGACATCGTGGAGGACATTCGCGGCTGGCCAAGCGCTGAGCGGCCTGTTTTGAGCGTAAGGATCAGGCTCCGATGTCGACGACTGAGCTTCCCAGTACCAACGGCAAACCCATCGAGTCGGTGGATTCGGTCGTGGTTCGATTTTGCGGTGATAGCGGCGACGGCATGCAGGTCGTCGGTACGCAGTTCACCAACGTCTCGGCCATCTTTGGCAACGACGTCAGCACACTCCCCGATTTTCCGGCAGAAATTCGCGCGCCCGCGGGGACGCTCGGCGGTGTTTCCGGGTTTCAGATCTGCTTTTCCAGCACCGACGTGTTCACCCCCGGCGATGAGCTCGACACGCTGGTCGCCATGAACCCGGCGGCACTCAAGACCAATCTCGCCGACCTCAAGCGTGGCGGCACGCTGATTGTGAACGAAGACTCGTTCACAGCAGCCGACCTGCAAAAGGCGGGATATGCTGCCAATCCGCTCGACGATACCCTGTTGCTCGCCCCCTATCGCGTGCACAAGGTCCCGATGACCCGCCTGACCATTGATGCCGTGAAGGACACCGGGCTGGGGAAGAAGGACGGCGAACGCTGCAAAAACTTTTTCGCGCTGGGCCTCGTGTACTGGCTGTACGAACGCGACCGCAAGCCGACCGAAGACTGGATTCAGGACAAGTTCAAAAAGCGTCCCGATGTGGCCGATGCCAACCTGCGGGCACTGGCTGCCGGGTCTAACTATGGCTTCTCAACAGAAGCCTTCACGGTGCACTACGCGGTTCCGCCGGCCAAGCTGCCCGCGGGCAAGTACCGCAAAATGACCGGCAACGAAGCCACCGCGATGGGCTTTGTCACTGCCGCCCGGCTGGCTGGCAAACGACTGTTTTACGGCGGCTATCCCATCACCCCCGCCAGCGACATTCTGCACGAACTGTCACTGCTCAAGCACTTTGGTGTGCGCACCTTTCAGGCGGAAGATGAGATCGCGGCGATCACGTCCATCATCGGTGCGTCCTACGCGGGCGATTTCGCCATCACGGCCAGCAGTGGCCCCGGCATCGTGCTCAAGGGCGAAGGTATCGGTCTGGCAGTGATGACCGAACTGCCCATGGTCATCATCAACGTGCAGCGCGGCGGACCCAGCACGGGGCTGCCGACCAAGACCGAACAGTCGGACCTGCTGCTTTCGATGTTTGGCCGCAACGGAGAGTGCCCAGTTCCCATCGTGGCGGCCGCGTCTCCCGGGGACTGCTTTGCCATGTCCATGGAAGCGATGCGGATTGCCGTGGAGTTCATGACTCCCGTGTTCTTCCTGTCCGACGGCTACATCGCCAACGGTGCCGAGCCGTGGCCCATTCCCAAAGCCTCGGACCTCAAGCCGATCGTGGCCCGACATCCGACGGCAGCCAATGGGGACGCTGGCAAGTATCTGCCGTATCTGCGGAATGAAAAGCTGGCCCGTCCGTGGGCCGTGCCCGGTACGCCCGGCCTGGAGCATCGCATCGGCGGTCTGGAGAAGTCGGACGTCACCGGCAACATCGACTATTCGCCGGGCAATCACGAGCACATGGTGCATCGCCGGGCCGCCAAGATTGCCGGCATCGCCGATCACATTCCGCCGCAAACGGTGGAAGGGGCACAGTCGGGCGATCTGCTGCTGCTCAGTTGGGGCGGCACCTGTGGGGCCGTGAAAACCGCCGCCCAGGTGGCCAATGCCCGCGGCCTGTCGGTCGGCCACGCCCATCTGCGCTATCTGAATCCGTTCCCGCGCAACCTCAAAGAGGTGATCGGGAAATTCAAACACGTATTGATCCCCGAACTCAACCTGGGGCAACTCCGCCTGCTGATCCGCAGCGAGTTTCTGGTGGATGCTCACGGGCTGAACAAGATCAAGGGCAAGCCATTCCTCGTCAGTGAAGTGGTGGCCAAAATCGAAGAACTGCTGGCCCGCTGATAGGCGCTGCTCGCCCGCGGGCTTTCCGCCAAATGCGATCCACAGACCATTCCATTCAGATGAAGACACAGATTCGTTGCTCTCTGCGGCAACGAACAGACTTCCGCGGACAATTTCACCTGTCGCGGATGACACTCTTGCAACCCCCTCACGGGGTATAAGGGATGACCATGAGCATCGAAGTTTCGTTGCCCGTGCTGACGGCGAAAGATTTCAAAAGCGATCAGGAAGTCCGCTGGTGCCCCCGGTGCGGCGACTATTCGATCCTGGCGCAGATGCAAAAAGTGATGCCCAAGCTCGGCATCCCCAAGGAAAAAATCGTGTTCGTATCGGGCATCGGCTGCTCCAGCCGCTTCCCGTACTACATGAATACCTACGGCGTGCACAGCATCCACGGCCGTGCTCCAGCGGTGGCAACCGGGGTCAAGATTGCCAACCCTGATCTGCACGTCTGGGTCATCACCGGCGATGGGGATGGCTTCTCCATCGGCGGGAACCACCTCATGCATGCCATTCGCCGCAACGTCGATCTGAAAATCATTCTGTTCAACAACCAGATTTACGGTTTGACCAAGGGGCAGTATTCCCCCACCAGTCCGGTCGGCCAGAAAACCAAGAGCACGCCGTACGGGTCGGTCGACGCTCCGCTCAATCCGCTGTCGATTGCGTTGGGAGCTCGCGCGACATTCGTGGCCCGCTCAGTCGATGTGGATATCAATCACCTGTGTGACACGCTCGAACGCGCTGCCGCCCACCGTGGGACTGCGTTTGTCGAGATCTATCAGGACTGCAACGTGTTCAACTCCGGTGCGTTCTCTTACGCTCAAAAGAAGGGCGAAAAGGAAAACAACTGCGTGTATCTGGAACACGGCAAGCCATTGATCTTTGGCGGCGAAGGTCAGCCTCGCAAGGGGCTGCGCTTTAATGGCATGCGTCAGCCCGAAGTCGTCGAACTGGGTAAGGGCGTCGAAGAAGACGATCTGATTTTCCACGACGAAAAGGCGGAAGACCCCGCGCTCGCGTTCCTGCTGGCTGGCATGCGATATCCCGCGATGCCCGAAGCGATGGGAGTGTTCCGCTGTGTCGAACGGCCGACCTACGACGGTTCCGTCAACGAGCAGATGCAGTCGCTGACCACCGCAATGGGTTCTGGTGATCTCGACGATCTGTTCAACAGCGGCGACACTTGGCACGTGAAGTAGGCGGCACCCACTGTCCCCTCAATGCGGGTCGCAATAGCGACAGGGGGCGCGTTCAGGCAGCACGCAGGCGTTGGCTGTCTGCCGCGCGAAAGAGGCAGTGCTCTCTCCAGAATAGAAATCCTCTCCAGACTCGAAAGTGGTGCCGCCATGCGAGTCGAGAGTCAGGGTGAACGCATCGCCGTGGTGTGTGCTCGCCCGGCGGAATGGGAAGCGTGGCTGCACCAACTGGCGTTGTGCGTCGCCTTTGAACCGTGGTGCCAGTTTGCCAGTCTCGCTGCCGGTGCGGCCGCGTTTGAACAGGCCGCCACACTGCCGCTGTTGATCGTGGTGCTGGAAGACTGGCCCGATGAATTTTCGGCTGGGGATGTCTCGGCACTACTGGCGGCGGCCCCGTTGGCGGAGATTGTCTGCGTCGGATCGGTCTGGTCAGAATCCGTCCTCCGCTCTCGATCCACGTGGCCCCCAAGCCTGCGAGTCCCCTTGTGGCGGGCTTGGCCACAATTGGCGCTGCGCTGGCGGATCGCCACCCGGGGTGCCTCGTTTCGTCCCTGGACTGCATCCCCGACCGAACTGGCCGCCACTGACTATGACGTCGGTGCCGTCAGTCACACGTCAACCGGCCATCCGTGGAACTGCCTGCTGGTTTCGCCCGATGACGCGCTCGGAGCACTCTGGGTGAGCGTCGCACAGCAGGCTGGTGCCAGTGTGGTGCGTCGGCAGCGCTGGCCCGGGGAACCCGATGCGGCCTTCCGGGTGGCACTGGTGGATCAGGATGGAATGACGGCCGCGCAACAGTGTGCGATTGAACGTTGGGCGCGCTGGAATCCCACGTGCCGTCTCTGCTGGCTCACCGATCACCCGCTCGCGGCCGGCAATCGCCGCGAGACCACTGGAGTGGTGATGTGCAAGCTGGCTGGGATCGGCCCGCTCATCGACTTGCTGGCCGAAGTCGCAGTACCTCGGACGCCTCAGGGGGCCGCGATCACTGGCAAAGCCTGAATGGCCAATCCCCGCAGTTGCGCATTGGTCTCTGGGTCATGCCCCTGCAGAATGAGGTATCCAGCCGTCACGCGGCTCCCTTTGCGGGGATTGCTATTCGCGGGGCGCTCATCGGTCCAACTGGTGACCGGATACCCATTGATCCAGGCGGAAACACCCGGACCATCTGTAGCCAGCAGAAACCGATTCCATTGGCCGGGGGTCGAATTGATACGACGGGCCACCGTGCGACGGAAGATGGCTCCCGAGCCGGCATTGGCGGGTTGGGTCGGTTCACCCGCGGTCATGCCGTCGTGCAGTTGCATCTCGTAGCCATTGGACGGGGCTTTCTCGGTCCCCTGCTCACTGCGGTAAAAGATGCCGGAATTGATTGTGTCGTCCGCCAGTCGGAACGATCCGGTCAGCATGAAGTCGGCCCACGTCTCATTCGATTCGAGAAACCCCGGCCCGCCGGTGATCGTGAGGGTCCCAGTGGCATCGAGCTCAAAGCGAGACTTCGAGCCGGGCACTTCGTGCCATCGCGCCAGATCAGTCTCCCATAGCGGCTGCAATGACAGCGGCTGCACAACAATGTTTCGATAGGCGACTCGTCCGGCGTTTTTCTGCAATCCCAGTCGGCCGCTCAGGCGGGCTTCGGGACGTTCGTCCACAAACACCTGTGCTGCGGCGTCGTTCACCTGAATCGCAATCTCGCGACCGACCGCGCGAATCGTCAGCGTATGCCAGTCACCGGCCGGCGCGGCAAAGTTCATCGCCTTGAGTGTCACCAGGCTGCCCGTGGTGAAGCCTTGCGGATGGTTCTCCGCAATATTGATCTCATAGGCATCCGTGGTCGGATTGCGGTCCCCTTCGCCGCAGCGAATGAAGATGCCACCGTTGGTGTCGGGTTCTGCACGGAACTCGCACCGAAACTCAAAGTCAGTCAAACGAAACGGCGTCAGCAGCAGACCAACCGGTCCGCTGTCCGCCGTGATTGCTCCCTCCGCGACGCTCCAGTTCACGTCATTCTCGGACTGCCAACCGGAGAGCGTGTGTCCGTCAAACAGGCTCACGTAGCCTGCGGCGATTTCCTCAGCGGACAAGGGCTGTACAAACGGGATGGCAGGCAGGCGGGCCAGGTCGTCGGTAACAGATGGCTTGGTCTCTGCCGGCTTCACCTCTGCCGGTTTGGTCTCTGCCGGGAGATCGGTCGCTGATGTGGCCACTGGCGGTTGGGTGGCGGCTGCTGCGGTCGGGGAGGATGGCTCCGCTGCTGGGGGGGCGGTTGCCGAAACTTCGGCAGGTTGATCGGTGTTTGCAGCTTCAGACGACTCAGTGGACGTCGGCGGCAATTGGTTGACACTGTCGTTGGCGCAGCCAGCCCAAAGCAGGGCTGCTGCCATCAGCGTGATCAGCGACAGCAGGCGCGCAGACCGATCCAAACGCACGGGTACAGAACAGAAACACAGGGAACAAGTCTTGCGCATAGAGTCCGAGGGGCTGGCCGGTTGATGTGACAGTCGGGGTGACGATCTTGGAGGCGGTCTTGACAAACAGGGAACGCAGGCGGCGGGCATCCGTGGCGAATCGAGTGCCGACTCGCTGTAGACACGAAGCTGTGACTCGACTTAGGGAACTCCCTGCAATCTACAGTGAGCTGCCGACATTGTCACCTGCGCCGAAGTGCCAGACCCGCGCTGCAGTCGCACACTCGCACCGCGGGGAACGCCTGCCGCAAGAATCAGCCGTTTCGCCACGGATCGCCGGCTGGCACTTGGCGGGGCGATCCACGCGAGTCACAATGTGGCGGGCTGAACGCTTCTTTCGGAAGCGTGTCGGTCGCCAGCATCGCCCGCGGCCGGCGGAGCCGTTGTTCTGTATCCGTTTCCTTTGCTGTGGTCACCCATGCCCGAAGATATTGAACTGATCGATGCCCTGAAAACGGTGATCGATCCTGAGCTTAACGTCAACATTGTCGATCTGGGGTTGGTCTACGATGTCACCCAGGATGAGCCTGGCAAAGTGAAGGTCACCATGACTCTCACCAGTCCCGCCTGCCCCGCGGGACCGCAGATTGTGCAAAACGCTCGCGATGCACTGGGCCGCGTGCCCGGTGTTGCGGGAACAGAAATCAAACTGACCATGTCGCCCCCCTGGTCGCCGGAACGCATGACCGACGAAGCCCGTGACGAGCTGGGTATTTTTTGACAGCCCGCTGCGTTTGACTGCTCGCCTGAAGAGTTCCCACGGCACCACAGTGAGAAGACAGCGACTTCCACTGAGGCGATGGCTGGCGACGATTCCAGAGTTCTTGGAGTTCTTGTACCTCACGAAAGGGCGCGCTCATGTCTTTGTCGAATGCAGGCCACCATCACCCGTCGTCCCCATCGTCGTCACTCTTGCTCCCCTCTGTGGTCCGCGGGGTAGCGGCTGCGAATGTCGATCGACGAACATTCCTCGCCGGCACGGCAGCGACACTGCTGGGAGGCAGCGT
>JBGSIP010000653.1:0-1911 GCA_041742495.1 Planctomycetaceae bacterium | reverse complement strand
TCCAAACGGTCACGGGCGTGGCCACAGGGTCCGCTGCAAATGCCGGGCCGACACCATCAATCCCCCACCAGCCGCCCCAGACCCCCGCCAAGACAACGGCGCATGCAAAACGGCCTGTTTGCAAAGTCATACTTCAGCCTTTTCAGAAGAGGCGGTCACGCCAGCCATAGCTGGCAATTCGCGTCGCGGCGACCCACGGTGTATGCCGGCATCCGGTCGCTGTCAACGACCGCCAAGAGTCAACGACACGTGTTCGAGCGTTGAGCCGGCCTGTCAGGAGCCCGCTTGCGCGGCTTTCCAGATCGCCCGCAGTTCGTCTCCCGAATAGACTCGCCCCGAGACAAGAAACTCGTCCATCTCGCCAAACAGACGATAGTCGATGCCGATCTCTCGCTCCCGCGGGTTCACGATGAGATTCCCGATCTCGGAATATTCCAGACTGATGGGACGGCTCTCGACCAGCTTGTGTTCCGACACCAGCCAGCCATTCATGTAGTGCGACACCCGCTGACGGGGACTGTCATAAACAACCGCCAGTTGCACCCATTCGCCCCACACCGGACTCGCAACCACCGGTTGTTCGGCCGTGTAGCGATCCCAGCGGTAGGTATCTCCGTCGTCCAGCAATTCCAGGTTGATTTCCGGTGTCCCATCCCGGTGGATGATCCACCGCGTGTTCTTATTGCCGTGCGCGGCCAGGTTTTCGATGGCGTGCCGCTCTTCTTCCGAGTTGCGTCCGGCGACAGCCGACCAGCGAGTGTATTTGCCCGACATCACCCGCGCATTTCCCTGGTTGACCAGCGCCGTCACACGCACGGAGGCCAGCATCGTCACGGTGTCGTGCTGACCCGCCAGACGAAACAGCACGCGATCCTGATCCCGCTCGAACTTGATGGCCCTCTTCTTCGCCCAACGTCCTTCCACGAACTGGCATCCAAGAATGGCACCATCGGTCCCCCGCTGCGGAGACGTCGCCAGATTCTGCGTTTCAGATCCACCAGCCGGCAAATCTTCAAAGGTGTAGTAAATCAGTGTGTCTGGATCGGCGGCCAATTCTACGGACGCCGACTGCCACTTCCGCGCGACGGAATCACTTTCACTGCGCCGAAGTTCTTCCAACTCCGCAGCCTGCGGAAACGTGGCCGCCCGATAGGGAATCGGTACGATCCGATCGCCGGATCGGCTGACCGCATCGGACGCGGTGACTTCCGTCACATCAGCCTGCTGCGGCGTACGCACTTCGACTTTGCCCTCGATGACGTGGACTTCATCATGCTGGTCCGCAGTGGTCGAAAACGCAAATACCGTTCCGCGATCCACCACTTCCATGCCGGCCGAAATGACCCGGAAGCCCTGGCCGACCTCAGACACCGTGCAGGTGCACTCACCGGTCTCGAAGAACACCTCAAAGGGATTCCGCAGCTCGAAGCGGGCGGGCCCCCGCACAATCATCTGCACCCCGCTCACGAAATCGAGTTGAACCATCCCACTTGGAAGCGTGTACCAGCCCGACTCCAAAAACTGATTGCGACGCAGGAGGGAATCTGACTCGCTCGCCATGAGTCCCCGATAAACCTGTGCCACCACAGCAATGCCATCGATCGTGCGACCCGCCACCGGCGCGGCTGCCACGTCACCGTCCAGGGGATCGGCATTCCCGACGACGATTCTTTGCCGTGCGGGGGGTGACTCGAACAGCCAGAACCAACTCACGACAGTTCCGGCCAGCACGGCCAGGCCGGCGACCAAGAGCGACTGCAGCGCAACCTTGCCACTTTGTGCCCGCTTCTGAAGCGACGCTGATTTCGGCTCAGCCCGAGGCAGTTCAGCCAGCAAGGACATCACCCGTATTTCGACTCCGTTGTCTCGAATCTCTGCATCTGCCGTCCCGGAAATCAGCTTCTCCAGTTC
>JBGSIP010000652.1:0-9054 GCA_041742495.1 Planctomycetaceae bacterium | reverse complement strand
GTAGCCGGTGGACACGGCGGCCCTGAGAGTGGCTGCCTGTGTGATCGCTGCCCTGTGTGGCGGCTCGCGGTTGAGCAGCTCTCAGTGTCGCGGCTGCCTTGGAAGCGGGGGGGCCGGGCAGCGGCGCTGAGGGAGCCTGTTGAATCAGGCCGTGCGCCGCCACGCTGCCCCTTCTCCGCCGGTCGCCTGCGGTGCCCTTTGGTCCCCTTTTCGGTGGGCCCCGTATTCACCCGCCCGCCTCGAGCGTCGGGGCCATCGATGCGAAGTTCCGGGACAACAGCGACACGGGGAACCACGGCTTGGGGCACCAGAGCGCTGCCTTGCCACTCCGAATCCCGGATGTAGGTGTATAGCGATTGCACAAGATGTTAAAGTGAATAAAATATGTCGTGTACACATGGTTTATCGCTGTATACGGCAGGCGAGCGTACCTGAAGAATCTGGCAGAATCGGCCAGATTCGATTGGCACTCACGGAGTCTGCTGCGTACTCAGCGGCGGAACCAGTGACTTCTGGCCGGTCGGATCTCACGTATGAAGCGGCTCTTCGCCGAATTGCGTCGCACAAGCAGGATGCTGCACTACGACTTCTGTCCGAGTGCCAACTCCCGCGTGTACTGGCTGAAACACCCGCTGGTGGTGCTAACGGTCATCGCGCTCGTCGCGTTGGCTGTGGGCGTGCTGGTCAACCCCTACGCGTACATCCTGTTTGCAGTGGCCGCGGTGGTGATCGGGTCGGGGATCGTCTGGCCGCTGATCGTCGTGCGGGGGCTGGGAGCCGAAGTCGAGATGCTCAGCGCCCATTGTCGCGTGGGTGAAATGGCGGTCATCCGTCTGCGGCTGCAGAATCGCTGGCTGTTTCCGGTGTTTGGCCTGTCGCTGCAGCGGGGCTTTCTCACGACCGGAGTCGCCCACGACGGGGTGGCGCTGGCGAGTTTGCCCCCCTGCGGAACAGTCGAGTGTGAATGGCTGTTCTATCCCGCGCGGCGCGGCGTTTATCCGTCAGAACCGCCGGTGCTGGAGACCGCGTTTCCGTTCGGCATTTTCACCCGTGGGACGCCGGCCCGGTTGCGCGGGCAGTTGATCGTTTGGCCGGAGACAGTTCCGCTGACCTCCGTCCCCGATGCCTGCGAGATCGATAGCCGGGAAGAGCGGGTGCCGGGGCGAAGAGTTGGCGAAGCGGGGGACATGATTGGCACGCGCGATTTTCGCGATGGCGACTCACTGCGACGTGTGCATTGGGCCCAAACAGCGCGGATGGGCCGATTGATTGTGAGCGAACGGCAGGCGTTTACGTCGTGTGCGTTGAGCGTCGTGCTGGATGTTCGCGCGGAGTCGTATCGCGGATTGCACGCCGAAAGCTTTGAAACGGCCATCTCCATCGCCGCCAGTCTCGTGGAATCGCTCCATCGGCAGCATGCCCATGTGGAACTGACGGCCGGCGACCAGCACGTGTTGATTGGTGAGTCGGCACACGAATTGCGAAACGGACTGGACTGCCTGGCCCGCCTTCCTGCGGGGGGCGTCGTGGGAGTGCGCGGAGGTGAATTGTCGAGTCCTCGCTTGCGACGAGCCACCTTTGCCGTCACCAGCCGACAGGCGTACGACCGCCACCTGGCACAAGGTCACCATGCAAGTGAGCAACAATTCATTGTGATCTGCAGTGAAGAGCACCGGCACGAAGTCTCAACCTGTGGATGTCTTCCACGGTTTGAAGTGACCTGCGAACGTCCGCTGGCAGATCAATTGCCAGCACTGTGGACGAGGGCTTGTCATGCGTGATGCCGCCACGCCTGCTGCTGCCATTGTACAGCGCGTTATTTCCCGTTCAGCCGACCGGCCTGCGGCAACCACGGTCCCCTTACGCCTGCAGGCGGCCATGGTGCTGGCGGCGGCGCTCGCCGTGACGACTTTCTCGATTGTGGCCGTAAATGGGCGGATTGGCGCGGGAGAATCGTGGCTGCTGCTGTGGCCGCTGTGCGCGATCGGTGCAGGCGTGCTACTGGTGCGCGGAACGGGGCTGGCGAGTTTGGCCGCCGATTGGCTGTCTCCGCTGTTGTTGCTCTCAGGCGGAGGCGTCATTGTGGCCGAGGTGGTCGGATGGTTTGCTTGGGGAACTGCGCAACCGCTGGAGATCACCACGTTGGCCATCATGCGGAACGTGGTTGTGGGCCTCGCGATTGTGCCGTCGTATCGCCCTGCTCACCCCATCTGCCTGTCGCTGAGTGCGTTTCTGGCTTTGAGTGGAGCCACTGGGACGGACGATGTCGCCGCACACGTGTGCGCAATTCTATTTGGCATCGTCGCGGTCGTCTGGCTGTTGACGTGGCATTGGCATGGAGTGCAACAGCGGGTCGGTCGGAGTCAATCGCGCCGGTTGCCTCGCTTTGTGCTGGTTGTCCCGGCGATTCTGGGCATCGCCGCGATTGTCTCGCTGAGCCAATCCCATCATCAGATGTTACGGCAGCTCGCGGGATTTCTGCGGAGTTCAGGCGGCACGGGGCTGGAAGATCAGGCAGCGCGTAGCGGCGTGGGCAGCGGCGAAATGCTGGTGGCCGGAACGAACCAGATTCAGACGTTTGCTCCCATCGACGACGCACCGCTGGCCGAGGATCACGAGCCGAGTCTGTATGACATTCAGGACGATACCAGCGGCGAACCGGTTCCTCCCAAGACGGATCGGGCGATCTCGCTGCCGCAGGAATTGCGGACGAAGATCGACAAGCACCTGCATACAGTGACGGAAAAGGCCAACAAGACGTTCTCGGTCCATCGCCGTCCTGCGCAGGAGCAGGCGGTCACTCCGGTCAGCAGCATTCGCAGCAAGGCGCTGCTGTATGTGGCCGGCCGTGTGCCGCTGCACTTGCGACTGGAGGTCTATTCGTTGTTCGATGGAGAAACCTGGTATCCCGACGATGATCCGCGACGGAATGCGACGCTGGATATGCAGACGTTGGTCGGGCGTCCGTGGTTGACGCTGCAGGACCGGGCCGAGGTCCGCGACTATTTGGGAGCCCTGGAAAATCACGCCATCAAAGTCGTACGGCTCGACACCAACATCATTCCCGCCCCGCTGTATCTGACCGGCATCCACATCGATCTGGTCGATCGACTCGACATGTTCTTTGCCGCCCCTGGTGACCGGGTGGGCATGAATCGCGATCAGTTGCCCTCGCTGGTACCCATTCATCTGATTTCGCGGGTACCTGATGCGCGCCGGCTCAGTGGCGAGCCAACGCTGTTCGCCAAACCGCCGCAGGTGATCCCGGAGACCGCGATTCCCAACGACTTGTCCGTCGACGCGCTGGATAAGTTGATTGCGGGCTGGACGATCGGTTGCCGATCGAACTGGGAGAAGATCGACGCGGTCATCAACGGGTTTCGCCGGGAATTCCGACCAGTGGCCGGAGCGAATGCCATGTCGGAGACAGAAGGTGGCCTCGCCATCAATGAACTTTTGCAGAGTGCGCGGGGCACACTGAGCGGCCCAGCCACGCCCCGTGACGCCACAGACTTCCAGATTGCCACGGCCGCGGCGATGGCAGTGCGGCACATGGGGCACGCGACTCGGCTGGTTTCCGGGCTGTATGCCCACCCCGCTCGCTACGATGTCAGCTCGCAACACACTCCCGTGATGATGCAGGACCTGCACTATTGGGTGGAGGTGAACGCGGGTGCCGGAGATTGGATCACGGTCGAGCCCGCTGCCGGCTATCACGTGCTGAAACCGCGGCTGACGTGGGCTGAGCACTGTTGGCAGGCCTGCTGCGAGGCGCTGGCGTGGGTGTTGGCTCACGGGTGGGAGTCGCTGGCCGTGCTGGGCTGTGGCACTGTGGTGTGGAGCCTGCGCCTGCGGATTGTGGACGTCTGCGATCAGTTTGCATGGCGGATCGCGGGTGCGTTTCAACGTGGACCGCTGGCGCTTTGGACGGTGGGTCTGCTGTTGCGTCGCGCATCGCGCGCGGGCTCTGCGCGCCCCCCAGGGATGACGGTCTCCCGTTGGCTGAGCAGTTTGAACGAGGTCCTGCCGCCCGGCGATCGGAGCGCGCTGGATCAACTGCGAGCCGCCTACGAGCATTCAGCGTTTTCGGCGGCGCGGGGCGGTGGACCACTGCTGCATCAGCGGGAACTGATCTCGCTGGTCAATCAACTCTCATTGGCGCAACTCAAGACCCGTCGTCCTGTGATCATCGAAAGCACCCAACCCCTGTGACTGCCTCAGCAACCCCGACAGACCGGACCGATCAGGACTGCATAGCCGCCTTGCGGCGAAGGCTCAACAGCGTCTTGCGTGGCAAACCCGCCGTGATTGAGGACGTGCTGACGTGTTTGTTGGCTGGTGGACACTTGCTGCTGGAAGACAAGCCGGGGCTGGGCAAGACGACACTCGCGAAGGCGCTCGCGGAGTCCATCGGCGGCGAGTTCGCCCGCGTGCAGTGCACGCCCGATTTGCTGCCCGCCGACGTCACGGGCTTCAGCATTTTCAATCAGCGTGAACATGAGTTCGAATTCCGCCGGGGTCCGGTCTTCGCGGACGTGCTTTTGGCGGATGAAATCAATCGCGCCACACCCCGCACACAAAGTGCCTTGTTGGAAGCGATGGCGGAACGCCAGGTGACTGTGGACAGCGTGCGTCATCCGCTGGCGTCTCGCTTTTTTGTGATTGCCACGCAGAACCCGATTGATCAGCACGGCACCTATCCACTGCCTGAAGCGCAATTGGATCGATTTGCGATGAAGCTCTCGTTTGGCTACGCGGCCGTGGATGACGAACTGCAGATGTTGCAGGATGCCGTGGGGGCCGCGCGCAGTTCTGCAGGTCCAGTGACTCCAGAACTCTCGCCGGGCCAACTGGAGACGATTCAGTCGCGGGTGGCAGAGCTGTTTGTGGATCGATCGATTCAGCGGTATCTCATTGCCATCGCCGCTGCCACGCGGAATCATCCACAAATCCAACTGGGACTCAGTCCCCGCGGATTGCTCGTGTGGCAGCGGGTATCTCAAGCCCGCGCGTGGCTGAATCAGCGAGACTTTGTGCTGCCCGACGACGTACAGCAGACGGCGCAACAGGTGCTGGGAGTGCGACTGGGTGTCAGTCATTCCAGCTCGCGCGGGCTGATCAGCGAAATTCTCGACGCGACCGAAGTGCCGACCAACACATCGTCCCGCCCGGCACCCTCCGTGCTGGTGCAAACATGAGGAGTATCGCCATGCAGTGGGTGAGGGTCGGAAGTGCACGGCGATCGCAACGAATTGGCCACGGACTGTGTGCGGGACTGCTGTTGGGACTGCTCGTCACGACAGGTTGCGCGCCAGGGCCGGCAGGCGAAGAGCATGAGGGCTTGGCGCATGTCATCCCGGCTCATAAACCGACAGGTCTCCCGCATGCCGTGGAGGAACTCGAACGGCGCTGGCAGGCCCTTGAGGCTGCCGGCCCCGCTGCGGAAGAGCGGCAGTGGGTGGAAATCACAGACATTGTGAACTGGATTCCCGAGTTGACCGCAGATACTGACCTCCAGCGACCAACTTGGGAAAAGGCTCAGCAGGCGGCTCGCGCTTGTGCGCAAATCCTGCTCGATGCCCGCGGCGGTCGCGCGACCGAGCTATCGAGCAACTGGGACACGCAGTTGCAGGTGCTTCGAGAAATTGCCGCGTTGCCCCATCGGTCGTATGTGTTTGATTTGCCTGCAGCTGTCGGCACTGCGAGCAATGCGACTGATGAAACTGCGGATGACGTGACAGGCGACACAGCGGGTGAACCAGTTTCAGTACCCCGCGAACCGGCAGCCGGTGATGTTCCCCAGGCAGGTGCCCCATGATCGAAGTACTGTTCTTCAGTTTTGTGGTTCGTTTTGTCGAATCGGCCATCAATGCCTCACCGTTCATCATTGCGGGGTTGATCGTCGCGGCGGTGTTTCGCCGGATGCTGGGACGCACAGCCACGCTGCGGTTGTTTGGCAGCAACAGCAGCCGGGGCATTTTGCAGGCGTGGGCACTGGGCATGTTGCTGCCGGTGTGTTCGCTCGGTGTCCTCCCTGCCATTCGAGAACTGCGGCGCATGGGGACCAAGGGGGGCACCATTCTCGCGTTTGCTATGTCGGCACCGCTGTTCAATCCGCTGTCTTTGTTGTACGGCCTGACGCTGTCAGAGCCGGTGGCGATTGTGGCCTTCGCCGCGTGTTCGCTCGTTATCGTGACCGTGGTGGGACTGCTGTGGGACCGGATGTTTGCGGACAGCATTCAATCAGAGCCCGAACCGGCAGCGGTACCGTATGGAATCCGGCGGCTGGCCGCGGTCGCCTTGGCCGCCTTGCGGGAAGCCGGGGGGGCGTCTGCGGGCTACGTGCTGGTGGGGCTGGTGGGCGTTGGTCTGATGGGCGCGCTATTGGGGCCATCCGACCTGCAACACTCGGTCAATGGAGACGATTGGCTGGCGCCGGTGAAAATGGCCTTTGTGGCCGTGCCCTTGTATGCGACTCCCATGCTGGCGATGAGCCAGTTGGGCATGATGTTTCAGCATGCCAACTCGCCCGGGGCTGCCTTTGTGTTGCTCACACTGGGAGCCGGGATGAACACCGGGCTGCTGGCCTGGATGCTGAGGCAATATGGCGGGCGTCGTTCACTCGTCTGGTTCGCATTGCTGTTTGCCATCGTGCTGGGGCTGGCCTATGGCGTGGACAAGCCGCTGTTTCCTACCGCGGTGCAGCCAGCCGACCACACGCACGCGTTTGATGTCTACTGCCGCCCGTTCCACGACGGAGCGGTGGGTCTGCCTCAGGCATCGATCGAGCGGATCGCACGCGATACCGCGGTGTTTGAGCGCTACACAGCGCTGGGGCTCTTGATTGTGGCGGGCCTCGGGGGCGTGGTAAACCTGGCCGATCGCCGGCAGCGACTCGAACGCTGGCTGGAACGGCCAGCCCCGTCGGCCGCACGATCGTTTGATGTCGTGGTGCCGGGGCCGGTGCTGGGAGGAATTGCGCTCTTGGGACTCGTCGTGGTTAGCATCGTGGGCTGCTATGCCTACTACCCGCCTGCCTCAGAAGTGGCGGAAGAAATGGTCATCGCCAAAGCGGAAGCGATGTCAGGGGCGCTCTCAGGCGATGTCGAGCATGCCAAGTACTGGATCGAAATCTACGACGACTGGAGTCGGAAGCTCGAAGTGGGCTGTTTTTTGCGCGACGGTCACCTCAGCGACTATCACCGCGCCAAAGCGGCCTTGTTGCGCGAGAAACTGGAGTTGCTCAAGCACGAGGTGGAAGACCGCGAAATGGACTTGGTGAAGTCGATGGTCGGGCGGATTTCCGCGTATGACCTCACCTTGAAGAAGGCGTTTCTCGAAGAACGCTGAAGCACCCCCTGCCGGACACGAAGTCATCGAACAAAACAAGCCGCAGACGCTGTGTCACGCGTCTGCGGCCTGCGATTCGCGGATCAAGTGGGAGTGCGGCTTACTGCAGTTGATAGCACATCAGCGTATTCTGCTCACGGAGGTACAACCGGCCATCCACGACCACCGGGTGAGCCCAGCTCTTGTTTTCTTGCACGACGGGTGTGAAGGAGCCCTTGAGAACATATTCCTTGGGCGTGGCGGAAATCAGCGCGACAACCCCGTCTTCGTACCGGAAAATGAGATTGTCGCCCACCATCAGAATGGCGGCTGAGCCAGCCCCGGGACCGCGAACTTCGCCCCCCCAGACAATCTTGCCGGTTTCGACTTCTACGCACGTGGGGAACCCGTTGCCGTGCTTGTTGCCAATGTAGACATAGCCGTCCTTGAGAATCATGCCGCCGTGGTGATTCTGCAGTTCCTTGGCGTCCTTCCAATAAACTTCTTCGGCCGAGATCCCGTCGCCAGACTTGGTCAGCTTCACAAGGCAGGTGCCGCCGTCCTTGTATCCGCTGCTGGCAAACACATGGTCACCAAATGGCAGAGGTGTGGGGATGTTCGCCACGGTGTTGGCCACCTTGTTATAGCCCCACAGAAACTTGCCATCGCTGGCCCGAATGCCAATGAGTCCGCGGCCAAGCAACTGGACATACTGTTTGACTCCGCAAGCCTCTGAAATGACGATCGACGAGTAGCCAGCGCCATCCTTGCCAGCGGGGCCCAGTTCGGGAATCTGACAGCGCCAGACATCCGCACCGGTGTACTTGTTGAGACAGACCACCGCGGCTGCTGGTCCGCCGGGCGTACACAGCAGATGATCGCCGTCAATCAGGGGGGACTCAGAGAAGTTCCACTGACTCATCATCTGACCGCCGAAATCGTCAGCGAAGTTGCGCTGCCAGACAATCTTTCCGGTCTCCCGCGCCACACAAGCCACATCTCCCTGCACGGTGATCACATACACGTTGGCACCGTCGACGGTGGGCGTGCAGCGGGCACCGCTCCACTTGTGTGACTGGTCACCCTGCGGGAGTTCGGTTTTCCAGAGAATGCTGCCATCGTCCTGCCGGGCCGAGAACAGGCACTCTTTGCCATCCTTGAAGCCCAGGGTGAAAATACGTCCGTCGGCAATCGACACGCTGGCATAGCCTTCGCCAAATCCTTGCGCCTGCCACAGCAGTTTGGGAGGTGACTGTTCCCAGTTCGCGGCGATCTGGGAATCGCGACAGATGGCGTCCCCTTGCGGCCCTCGCCAGCGTGGCCAGTCGGTGGACCACGCCACGGACGCACTCACAAACAATACCACCAGGGTTGTGATGACACGCATTGGACTATCTTTGTCAAAGGGAGGGAGGAAGGCAGGGGCCGGGCGGGCCAAGCGGGGAACGGTGGCCAGAAAAGTTAAATCGGCCACTGTCGATCGTTACCACCGTCGATCGCCGCCCGAGTGAACGTGACCCCCAGCCCGCATCATGCGCGGTCCGGAGTGCCACAAACGCGCGGCAGCGCGTCATTCGGCAGGTGGGGGCGAGGGGGACTCGGGAGGCGTGACCGCTGGTCGCTCGAACCGGACTTTCTCGGTGGCAAAGTACTGAAACAGAGTGCAGGGGATGCGTCCGTTATACAGCTTGCGGCGCTTGCTAGCCGCACGACCATAGTGCCGCT